>JASHWL010000122.1 GCA_030044105.1 Thermoplasmata archaeon | reverse complement strand
CCGTTCCCGGCCCGGCGCCCCGCCCGTCCCACGATCACCGAGCCGCGCGGAAGGGCCGGCGACCCGGGCGTCGGCTGGGTCGGGCCGCCTCCTCGCCCCGGTCGCGGGTGCGACCCGGGCGGTCGGCGTTCCGTAGGAATACGAATTTTGTAAACGACATAAGTTTAAATCGATTCGGGCTCATGGGCGGGCGGTCCACGGGCGGGCGGAGCGAGCGGGGAACGACGGGCCCGCGTCCGAGGGACCTTCGGAGCGGCAGCATGGAGCACAAGGTGCGGGATTTCTCGAAGCTTCTGACGGAAGGCACGATCAAGGGGCTGACCCCGAAGCAGATCAAGGCCCACCTGGGTCTCTACGAGGGGTACGTGCGCAAGCTCAACGAGATCGAGCAGAAGATGGCCGAGTTCCGAGCGAAGCTCGACGCGGAGCCCGACATCCTCCAGAAGAACGCGAACTTCAGCTACGGCGCCTTCAGCGAGCTCAAGCGCCGCGAGATCGTCGCGTACAACGGCAGCTACCTCCACAAGGCGTACTTCGAGAACCTCGAGCCAGTGAACGAGCCCGACGACCAGTTCCGCTCGCTACTCAAGGCCTCGTTCGGGACGATCGAGAAGTGGCAGTCGGAGACGAAGGCGGACGCCGCCTCGACGCCCGGTTGGGTCCTCGTGACGTACGACCACGTGCGGGAGCAGTTGCACAACTGGGTCATCAACGAGCACAGCATCAACGTCCCCGCGATCTCCCAGGACGTCGTTATCGCCTTGGATTGCTGGGAGCACGCGTACGCGATCGATTACGGGACCGACAAGGCGACGTACCTCCAGGTGTTCCTCGATAACATCAACTGGGAGGAAGCGAACCGCCGGCTCAACGTGGTCCTCAACGGACGTCCGTCCCCGGCGATGCGGTAGAGATCCCTCGGTCGGGGTCGCATGGTCAGCGTGGACTCCCGCTTCGTCCTCGACTGCGCGCGCGGTCTGCCGACCGCCGTCGAGCGGTTCCGACAGCTGCGCGCGAGTCTCCAACCGCTCTATCTGTCTCCCGCCGCGCGCGCGGCCGTCGTGGTCGACGCGGCCAACCAGGATCCCGCGTTCCGCCGGAGGATCGACGAGCTCCTCGGCTCCACCGAGGGCCTCGACATCGACGCGGAGTCGATCCGATGCGCCACCGAAATCGCGCAGGAGCTGGCCCGGGAGGGGCAGCGGCTGGACGGCGTCGACCTGTTCGTGGCAGCGGGCGCGCGACGGCACGGGCAGGTTCTCGTGTCCTGCAACACGGAGTTCGAGAACGTCCCCGGACTCGTCCGTCAACCGTATTGAGCCCCGAACCAGTACGGGGGGCCATGGCGCTCAGAGTCCGATCGCGAGCCTGGAAACCGGGAGAGACGATCCCTACCTTGCATACCGCCGATGGCCCGGATCGTTCGCCTTCGATCGAGTTCGCGGAGGTGCCGGACGGGGTGCGGTCGTTCGCGCTAGTCTTCGACGATCCCGACGCGCCCGGGGGCACCTGGGTCCACTGGATCGTCTACGACCTCCCGGGCACGACGCGCGAGCTCGCCGAGGGCATGCCGCGATCCGAGGCCCTGCCCGATGGCGCCCGACAGGGACGCAACAGCTGGAGCGAGATCGGGTACCAGGGGCCGTCTCCTCCCCCCGGCAAGCCCCATCGGTACATTCTCCACCTCTATGCGCTCTCCCGACCGATCGGGGCCCCCCCGGGCTTGACCGCGGGAGATCTCGAAGCCGCGATCCGCCCGCTCGTGGTGGCGACCGCCTCCTACACGGGCACGTACGGACGCCCCAAGTAGCGATTCTCGCCGCGTCTAGGCAACGAGCGCCGGTTTGGGACAAAACCTACGAAGGGTCCGCGAGGCGGAGTCGTCGCTCCTGACGAGGAGTCAGGTGGACCTCCCACCACTCCACCTCGCGGGTCCACCGACGGAGTTCCCGCACCACCCGCGCTCGGTCTCCGACCCGGACCACGACCACCCCGCGGTTGACCTTCCAGTGCGGGATCTCGTCCAGCAGACCCCGCCGACGATACTGGCGGTCCCCGACCTTCCGGGCTTGTCCCAGCACCTTCTGAGTGAACCGCGAGCGATGCGTCGGCGGGACCTCCCCGAGACGGTAGGCGATGATCGCCGCCCGACCTCCCGACCCACGCTCGGCCATCGGCCCGGGAGCGTAGGTCGGGGCCCCCTTATAACGACGCCGGGGAGAATGGCGCCTGTATAGGCACCACCATTATATCCGGCCTCGCTCCTCTCCCCCCTCATGCGGCCCTCCGATGCCCGCCGCCGCCTCCAGGAGATCGACACCCAGGTCCGCACTCGCTCCTTCCCCTACGCCCGTCGCGCGCGTCCACCGATCCCCTGGTCCCTCTACACCCGGGCTCAGACCCGCGAACTGCCCGAGATGCTCGAGCTCATCCAGCGGGTCGTCGACCGACACGCCCACGAGCACCCGGAACCTCTCCCCGAGCGTCCCCGAGGCGGACGGCCGGCGATCCTCCTCTCGGACCGCCTGAAGGGACTGCTCGCCCAGAGCTACCTCGGCCTGCCCAACCGCCCGACCGAGGGCGGGGTGGCGGCGTTCCGGGCCGCCCTGGGCGTGCGGGACCTCTTCGGCTACAAGACCGTCGAGCGCAGCTATGGGGACCCCCGTGTGGCGGCGGCGCTCTACGCCCTGCTGGAGATCACGAATCGGCCCGTGCAAGGGCTCGAGACCGGGTTCTCCGCCGACGGCACGGGCTCGCCGGTGCGGGTCGGCCAGCACTATCGGAGCGCGCGGGCCCGACAGGACGAGGAGGAGCGGGCGGCGGGACTCCTTCCGCAGGGGGAGATGGGGTGGGTCTACAATGTCGGCACCGTGGGGCTCCGCTACGGGTTGATCGCCGGCTGGGTCTCGTGGACGGACCCGAGGATCGGCGAGATCTCCCAGTTCTCGGAGCTGGCCCGACAAACCTTCGCCCTGCACCCGGCGTGGTCGAGGTTCCTGGGCGACGGGGCCTACTCGGCGCGCTGGGTGGTCGGTCTCCTCGATCGGATGGGCGTGCAGGCCTGGATCCTCCCCCGACGGACCGTGACGATGAAGAGCCTCGGCGAGCCGGCGTGGCCCCGATCCCTGCGGGGACTGGTGCGGGACCCCCAGACGTGGTTGGCCCACTATCACCAACGGTCGCGATCGGAGGCGACCTGGTGGTCGCTGTCGGCCCGGAACCCGAACAAGATCCGCAAGCGGCTCGAGCAGCGGCGAGAGACCGAGGCGCTCCTGAGAGCCGTCGTGAGGAATCTGCGACGGCTGTGCTACCTCCGATGGCTGGAGCGCGATCGGAGGTTCACGGCCGGGACCTCCTTCGCGAGCTGAGCGAACCCCGCTCACCCCGACCGGTTTTGTCCCAAACTCAACGAGCGCGGAAACCTTATCGTGGGTGGCCCGAGTCCGGTTTACCGACCCGAGCCGGCCCTCGGTGAGGCGGCTCCTCGCGACGTTCGCCTCATCCGTGGGTCTTCCTGTCCGGCGGGGTCGCGGCCTTCGACTCGAGGTTCTCGAGCCACTTCGAGATGATCTCGAGGAGGTACTTGCCCCCGGACGGGTCGATCAGGAGCTCGAAGTCGGTCACCACCCGGCGTGCGGTGCCGTCATCGCTCATCTCCGGCACGAGGCTCCCGACACCGATCCGGAGCAGCCAGCCCTCGGAGCCGGCGCAGAAGCTCTCACCGTACACCTGTCGGAACTGGGGATGGAGTCCGAACGACGGCGCGTCCCGGAGCTTCGGCGGATCTTCGGCCATGCCCATCGATTCGGCCGCGGCCTACATGAAACGTTCGACGGAGCGCCGAACCCTCTGAGCCACGCGGCCCACCCGGCGGTCCCGGGCCTCGCCCGGTCGGCCTCTCCGCCCAGGGGGAGCGCGGCTCCGAGCGGGACGTTGAAGTAGTCCCCCGCCCAGAAGGCGATAAGTCAATATACATGACAGTCAATAGACTTGACTAATGAATGCGACCGAATCGAGCCCGAGGGGCCTCCAGGACGTGCCGTTGTCCGCGCTGCTGCTCGCGACCCGGGGAGTGTACACGGCCGCGGTGCGCCGGGCGCAGGCGAAGATCGGCTGCACGGACGTCCCCGCGTCCGGCGAGTTCATCCTGAGCGCGATGGAGTGGACCGGAGCCTCCATCGAGCCGATCGTCCGCTGGCTCGGGGTCTCGAAGCAGGCCGTGAGCCAGTCGGTGGATCAGCTCGTGGTCCGCGGGTATCTCGAGCGGGCCCGCGACCCCGACGACCGGCGTCGGGTGAAGTTGGTGCTCACCGCGCGCGGCCACGCCGCGGGCCGGGCCGCGAAGGCGGCGATCCAGCACCTCGACCGGGAGCTCCAGGCTCGCGTGGGGGCCGCGAGCATCGCCCACACCCGCGTGACCCTCGCGGCGCTGGCCGAGTTGAAGCGCGCCGCCCAGCGACGGCAGGAGGCGGCATGAGCGCGGCGCCGCTCGCGCGCGTCGCGGACCGGGACGAGGACTTCGCCCGCCTGGGCGTCCAGCGGGGCCAGGTCGAGCCGTGGGAGGACGGGATGCGCACCACCGGCGGGCCGGGCAGCTACGAATGGTGGTACTTCGACTCCCACCTCGAGGACGGTTCCTCGCTCGTGGTCACGTTCTACACCAAGTGGCTCCTGAATCCGAAGGCGCGCGAGGCGCCGATGGTCCAGATCAACCTGGACCGCCCGGGCCAGCCCTCGCGCCAGCTGTTCGTCCACGCCACGCCGGAGGAGTTCTCCGCGAGCAAGGACCGGTGCGACGTGCGCATCAAGGACAGCTACTTCCGCGGGGATCTCCACACCTACCAGATCCAGGTCGTGGCCGACGGCCTCACGGTCGAGGCCGAGCTCGTCGGGCAGGTCCCGTCGTGGCGTCAGGCGACCGGCGTGACCTACTTCGGCGCCCACGACGAGCACACGTTCGCCTGGCTGCCGTCGGTCCCCCAGGGCCGGGTCCGCGTCACGATCACGGAGCCGGGATCCTCGCCGAAGACGCTCACCGGCATCGGCTACCACGACCACAACTGGGGGGACGTGGCGATGTCGAAGCTCCTCAACCATTGGTACTGGGGACGGGCCCAGGCCGGTCCGTACTCGGTCATCGCGGCCTACCTCTACGCCGAGAAGGCGTACGGGCGGGCCGAGCTGCCGCAGATCGTCCTCGCGAGGGACGGCCAGATCGTCGCCGACGAGGCGTCCAAGGTCCGCCTCGTGCTCGAGGACGTCTTCACCGACGCCCACAGCCAGAAGCCGGTCGCGAACCGGGTGATCTACGACTACACCCGGGACGCGCACGTCCGATATCGGGTGATCTTCCAGCGGAGCCAGACCCTGCTCGACCAGCGGTTCGCGGACACGGTCACCGGGATCAAGCACGCGCTCGCGGTGCTCGCCCACGTGGATGGGGCGTACCTCCGCTTCAGTGGCACGGTCACGGTCGAGAAGTACCAGGACGGAGCGCGCGTCGAGCAGGCGAGCGATCCGGGGATTTGGGAGCTGATGTATCTGGGCCATGTCGAATGAACACGGAGACCGAACGACGCGCCGCGTGATCGCCGAACGAACGCTCTCGACCTCGGAGGGGCGGGCATGAGCCCGACCGCCCGGCGCAAGCCGACCGA
>JASHWL010000121.1 GCA_030044105.1 Thermoplasmata archaeon | reverse complement strand
GGCGACCCGTTCTCCCGGCCCGCGATCGATGCGCGTCGGGCGGCAGGTTTAACCCCCGAACGCAGGAACGTCCGGACGAGACCGTGAGCCAGCGCTTCGACCTCGGGATCCACCACTTCCTCCGGAGAGAGTACGACCTCGCCCAGCGGGCGTTCCTCGATGTCGTCCGGGAGCACCCGGCCGACGGGAGCGCCTGGTCCTACTACGGGATCTGCCTCGCGCACCTCGGGGAGGCCGCGGAGGCGGAGGCGGCGCTCGCGCGGGCCGTGCAGCTCCAGCCGGGGAACGCCGAGACCTGGTTCCACCTCGGGATCGCGCGCGCGCTCCGCGAGGAGTGGGGCGACGCGGCGCTCGCCTACCGGCGGGCGGTCGCGCTCGCGCCCGCCGATCTGGTCGCCTGGCACCGCCTCGGCGTGGCGCTCGCGGAGTCCGGTGACGAGTCCGGCGCGGCGGCGGCCTTCGAGCGCGCCCTCGTCCTCTCGCGCGACGTGCCCGGCACCGACGACCCGCCCCGCTCCATCGCCCGCTCCGGGGACGACCACCTGACCGAGACCGGCCCGCGGGAGGGGGCGCGCGAGGCGAAGAGCTGGCTCGAGCTCGCGCTCTCGCTGCTCACGCTGGGCGAGGAGGAGGAGGCGATCGCCGCCTACGATCGCGCCTACACGCTCGACCCGGACCGGGCCGCGCGTTCCCTGTTCCGCCCCATGCTGAAGCTCCTGAGCGCCGTGCAGGGCGTCGGGGGTCCGACCCCGCCCGGCGCGGTCGCGCTGCCGGGCCGCCCCCAGGGACCGTCCGTCCGCCGCCCGGAGCCGGAGCCGGAGCCCGAGCTCGAGGCCGAGCCCGAGATGGAGCTCCCCCCGCCCGGAGCCAGCTGAGGCCGACCGTCAGAGCGCCTTCGGCGGCGCGGTGACGATCGCCGACTCGGCCCAGCTCTTGGCCTTCTCGCGCGCGGCCGCGTGCTCGTCGTAGAACGTGTGCACGCGCTCGATCAGCTTCGCCTTGCAGTCGCCGCACAGGAGCTCGCCCGAGCGGCAGGTCCGCGTGATCTCCTCGAACTCGCGGTCGGACGGGGCGAAGCGGGTGCGCCACAGCGCCCAGATCGAGCAGATCTCGGGCACCGCCCCGAGCCGGCGCTGCTCCTCGACCGTCGCGCGGCCGCCGGTGAACGCGTTGCGGAGCTTCCGCTCGACCTCGCGCGGCGGATCGTTCAAGAAGAGCGCGTCGTCCGCCCGGTTCGCGGTCGTCGACATCACGCCCTCCCCGAGCAGGCCGGGCACCATCTTCGAGTGGAGCAGCGCCGGCTTCGGGTAGCCCAGCCCCTCCGCGATGTCCCGGGTGAGCCTGAAGTGCGGGTCCTGGTCGACCCCGCACGGGATGAGGCACGGGACGCTGCGGCCCTCGGCCCACGACGGCCAGAACGCCGGCACGGTCTGGAGGGCGGTGAAGAAGACCCAGCCGATGTTGGCGCTCGGCTGCAGGCCGAAGACCGCCTTCACGCTCGAGTAGGGGATCTTCCGCGCGACGCGGACCGCGAGCGGGTACATCGCGGCGATCGACTTGGAGTCGAAGAAGACGTGCGTCCGCTTCGGGTCGAAGCCGAGGGCGAGCAGGTCGACCAGGTTCTCGAGGCCCCAGTGGACGGTCTCCTCGCGCGAGAGCGTCGGCCGGGACCAGAACTTCTCGTCGTCGGTGATCTGGATATACATCGGCACGCCGAGGCGCTTCTGGAACCAGAGGCAGAGGTCGAAGTGGAGCAGGTGGGAGATGTGCAGGGGACCGGAGGGGCCGCGCCCGGAGTACAGGAAGAACGGTCGGCCGTTCGCGTAGCCGTCGAGGAGCGGGCCCAGGTCCCGGTGGGAGTAGTAGATCCCGCGGGTCAGGACCGGCGGCAGCTCGCCGCCCGCCAGGTGGTGGAGCTTCGCGAGGAGCTCGGGCGTCAGCTCCTGCGTGCCGAACTGCTCGATGAGCCGGCCGTAGTCGATCTTCCCCTTGATCTCGTACGGGGTGACGACGAACTCCTCGGGGTCGGGCATGCGGCGGTGCGTCAGCCTTCGGGGAACGTGATCTTCGCGAGGATCGACTCGCGCTCGCTCGGCGGGACGCCGGCCGCGCTGAGCGCCTCGGCGACGCACGAGCGGGAGTGCTCGTGGTGGATGGTGTGGCCGCAGCTGGGGCAGGTCGCCCACCCCTCGATCAGGCGCCGGAGCCCCTCCCGCGACGCCGAGGAATCCCGCCGGGCGAACCGTTCGACCAGGATCGCGCCCCCCGCCTGGTTCTCGAGGTTCGAGAGCGGCACCCGCACCGGCTGGTTGCAGATCGGGCACCGGGCGGGCGTGCGGCACGTGCACGTCATGGCAGAAGGGTACCGGCGGCTCCGGTCTAAAAGGCCGCTGGCCGGGCCGGCGGCGCCCGAGGAGAGGTATCCTCAAGAGCCGCCTCGCCCCACCGTCGGTCGTGGACGCGCCGACGCCCGAGGAAGCCGCGCGCGAGCTGCACGTCGAGATGGTCGAGGTGCTGAAGCTCCTCAACCGCGTCGAGGAGGAGGAGGGGCCCTCCGATGGCTACGAGCGCGAGGAGCTGCTGCACCTGATGCCGCGCGCCGGGTTCCCGAACGCCACGCTCACCGACGTCGATCGGATCCTCCGCGTGCTGATCGCGAACGGCTACGCGGGCACGATCGAGCGCACCGAGTACGCGTGGGACCGCGCGCGGATGGTCGGCGAGCGGTTCACGATCACCACCGAGGGCAAGCGGTTCCTCCTGCGGGAGATCGAGCGCGTCGGGCGCGTGTAGCCGCCGGTCGTCCGAGTGGTTTTTAAGTAGAGGGAGCCCGCGTAATACTCGGGCCATATGCCGTCGCGCGAGGGCCCGGACCCGGTCCGAGCCACCCTGATCGCGATCCTGCAGCAGCTCAACCGGGTCGAGTCCCAGAACGAGGGCAAGACCCGGGAGCAGTCGCTCGAGCTGAGCGACCTCGACCGCCTCCTGTCCGACTTCTGGGCGGTCTCGAAGGAGTCGGTCAAGGTCCCCCTGGCCCTCGGGCTGCTCGTCCGGAACGGGATGGTCGAGGCGAGCGCGGAGAAGAGCTTCCCGGCGTCCGGACGTGGCGCGCGCCCGGCCCCCCGGGCCCGGTACCGGATCACGGCGTCGGGGAAGCAGTTCCTGGTCGATTCCCAGCAGCAGAGCGAGCGGATCGCCTAGGCCCGCGCCCGGCGGCGCCGCCCCCGACAGCATCTTAATGTAGACCACGCGGGTGGGCCGTCCCCCATGTCGAGGATCCACTCCGGCCACAAGGGCCGCTCCGGCTCCCACCGGCGCTACCCGATCACCAAGCCGGAGTGGGTGACGGCCACGCCCGAGGAGGTCGCGTCCCAGGCGGTCCAGCTCGCCAAGGGCGGCGCCGGACCGGCGCTGATCGGCCAGACGCTGCGCGACTCCTACGGGGTCCCGCTCGCGCGGATGGTCACGGGCAAGCGCCTGACCGTGGTCCTGAAGGAGCACGGGGTCGCGAGCGACATCCCCGACGACCTCCAGGCGCTCCTGAAGCGCGTCGTCCATCTCCAGCGCCACCTGCAAACCCACCCGAAGGACCTCTCGAACCGCCGGGGCCTGACCCTGATGGAGTCGAGGATCCGACGCCTGGCGCGCTACTATCGGCGCCGTCACCGCCTGCCGGAGAACTGGCGGTACTCGGCGGCCGGCGCGGCGCTCCAGGTGGAGTGATGCCCTCGGGCCCCGACAGCTTCGTTCCCGATCCGGCCTACCGATCCGAGTTCGAGCGCGCCCGGGGCCTCGTCCTCGGCCACCCCGGCCGCTGGCACGTGATCTACCACTACGACGCGGACGGCATCGCGAGCGCCTCCTCGGCGCTGCGCGCGTTCGCGCGCCTCGGCTACCCGGCCCAGGCGACCGCGCTCGCGGGCGTGGAGCGGGACCGGATGGCGGAGCTCCTGCGCGGGGCCCCGGGGCCGGTGCTGATCGCCGACACGGGGTTCGCCTGGCTCGACCTCTATCCGGCGCACGGGGCCCCGGTGGTCGTGCTCGACCACCACCAGTACCCCGGCGTGCCCCATCCCCCGGCCCTCCCGGCCCACGTCGCGGCGGTGAACCCGCTCGACTGGGGCGTGGACGGCATGTCGGAGATGTGCGCCGCGACCCTGACCTGGCTGTTCACAATCTTCCTCGACCCTAGGAACTGGGACAACGCGCCCTGGGGCCTCTCGGGCGCGATCGGCGACCGCCAGCACGTCGGCGGGTTCCGCGGCCTCAATCGGCGCCTCGTGGAGGAGGCGATCGACCGCTCGCTCGTGGTCGAGCGACGCGGCCTCCCGCTCTTCGGCCCCAGCCTCGGGGCGGCGCTCACCGGCAGCATCGACCCGTTCCTGCGCGGCCTCTCCGGCCGCCCGGCCGAGGTCGGTCGGCTCCTGGACACGCTCGGGCTCGACGCGGCCCGGCCCCCCGCCTCGCTCTCGGCGGAGGAGTCCGGGCGCCTCGCCGAGGAGTTCCGGACGCGGCTCCTCGCGGCCCACGCCGCCCCCGACGCGCTGACGCTGCTCGATCAGCCCCGCTGGTTCCTCCCGGCGCTCGGGGTCGACGCCGAGGAGGTCTCGAACCTGCAGAGCGCCGCGGGCCGCGCGAAGGAGCCCGGCGCGGGGATCGCCTACGCCCTCGGGGACCCCGGGGCCGCCGCCCGGCTCCGCCAGGCGGAGGAGCGCTGGCGGCAGGGCATCCTGAAGGGGCTCCTGCGCCTCGAGGACGGGGGGGTTAATTCGATGCGCTCGCTGCAGTGGTTCGAGAGCCCCGACCCCACGCTCGCGGGCACCCAGGCCGGCATGGCAGTCCTCTACCTGCTCGACGCGACCCGCCCCGTCTTCGTCTTCACGGAGGAGGGGGGCGGCCCGATCAAGGTCAGCTCCCGCGCGACCCGCGAGCTGGTCGACCGCGGGCTCGATCTCGCCGCCGCGTGCCGCGAGTCCGCGCGCCGGGTCGGCGGCGAGGGCGGCGGCCACCGCATCGCGAGCGGGGCCACGATCCCGGCGGGCAGCCGGGAGCGCTTCCTCGAGAGCGCGGACGCGCTCGTCGCCGGTCAGCTCGCGGCCCCGGGGGCGGCATGAGCGAGACGCCCGAGGCGACGCCGACGCCCACCGTCGACCGCGTGCACGACCGCCCGCTGGAGCGGGAGATGCACACGTCGTACATCGACTACGCGATGAGCGTCATCGTCGGGCGCGCGCTGCCCGACGGACGGAACGGCCTGAAACCGGTCCAGCGACGCATCCTCTGGTCGATGTGGGAGAGCGGCGCGACGCACGACCGCGCCTACCGCAAGAGCGCGCGCACGGTCGGCGAGGTCCTCGGGAAGTACCACCCGCACGGCGACCTCGCGGTGTACGACGCGCTCGTCCGGATGGCGCAGCCGTTCAGCCTGCGCTACCCGCTCATCGACGGGCAGGGGAACTTCGGCTCGATCGACGGCGACGCCCCGGCCGCGATGCGGTACACCGAGGCCCGCCTCTCGGCGTTCGCCGAGGAGCTGCTGACGGACATCGAGAAGGAGACGGTCGAGTGGACCGACAACTTCGACGCGACGCTGCGCGAGCCGCTCGACGTGCCGGCGAAGCTGCCGAACCTGCTGCTGAACGGCTCCGCGGGGATCGCGGTCGGCATGGCGACGAACATGCCGCCGCACAACCTCCCCGAGGTGGCGGACGCGCTCCTCCTGCTGCTCCGCTCCCCCGAGGTCGGGCTCGACGAGCTGATGCAGCTCCTGCCCGGGCCCGACTTCCCGACGGGGGGCTACCTCTCCGCCGTCGGGATCCGCGAGGCCTACGAGACCGGCCGCGGCACGCTGCACCTGCGCGGGGCGACCGAGGTCCGCGAGCGCGACGGCCGCGACGAGATCGTGATCACCGACATCCCGTACGAGGTCAACAAGACCGCGCTGCTCGAGCTGATCGCCGACCTCGTGAAGTCGAAGCGGATCGACGGGGTCACCGACCTCCGCGACGAGTCCGACCGCCGCGGCACAAGTGTCGTGCTCGAGCTGCGCCGCGACGCGCCGGCCGAGATCGTGCTCAACCGGCTCTACGAGCACACGCCGCTCGAGACGAGCTTCGGCGTCATCAACCTCTGCCTGGTCGACGGGCAGCCGCGCGTCCTGCCGCTGAAGGAGCTGCTGCTGCTCCACCTGAGCCACCGCCGCACGATCCTCACGCGCCGGACCCAGTTCGACCTCAAGAAGACCGAGGAGCGGCTCCATCTCCTCGAGGGATTCCTCACCGCGATCGACCACATCGACGAGGTGATCCGCATCATCCGCCGGTCGCGCGACGTGCCCGCGGCCGAGGCGAGCCTGATGGGGAAGTTCCT
>JASHWL010000120.1 GCA_030044105.1 Thermoplasmata archaeon | reverse complement strand
TCCGGTCGAGGCGGGAAGCTAGTTTGGGTCGAACAGAGAGGTCGCCGCAGGTTCGTCGCGGGGGGGCCGTGCCGAGGGCGGAGTTCGCAGCGGCCCCCCTCGCCCGCGGATCCGACGCTCCTTTCCCGCCGTCACCCGCGAGGTTCGCCGGCAAGCAGAGCCCGCACGAGTTGGACGAACGGCGCCGGGACCAGCGGGAGACCGACCGAGTGGATGCCGGGAGCCGTCACCCCGGGCGCATCGCGCGACCCCACGACCACCAGTTCCGGCCCACGGAGATGGCCGTGCAGGCGCGCCTGGAGCGTGCGGCTCTGCGGGCTGTTCGCGGCGGCGACGATCACCCGGATGTCGCGCAGCGCGGCGCGGTCCGCGGGATCCAGATCGCTGACGAGACGGGCGGAGATGGCGTAGGCCTCGAGCAGGTCCTGGATGGCACGCCCGAGGCTGGGCGTCTCGCCCACGACGAGCACCGGCGGACCCGACACGTGGAGTCCCGGGGCCCGGCGCGGATTTATCCCGGTAGTGAAGTGCAGTTGACTCGCGACCCTGGGTCGCGTGAGGGCGGATGATCCAACCCGCACCGACCTCCGAGCGCACGTTCGCGCTCCTCGAGTCCGCCCCCGTGGGGATCGCGCTGCTCGAGGCGCCCGGCATCATACGGTGGGCCAACCCGGCCTACTTCGAGACCACGGGGCGGTCCCGCGAGCTCCTCGGGAAGGACGTGCACGAGATCCTCGAGGCCGACGGAACCTGGTCCGTGCCGATCCGGGAGGCGGTCGATCGCGTGCTCGCCACGGGAGCGCCCGCCGCCTTCGCCTCGGTGCGCGCGACCCATCGGGCGCAGGGCGAGTCGGTCTACCTCGACGTCGACATCCGACGGCTCCCGCCCGAGACCGACCGTCCGGCGGAGGCCCTGCTGATGCTCCGCGACGTGACCGACCGGGTGGCGGAGAAGGACCGCGCGGAGATCTTCCAGCAGGCGTTCCGGACCTCGACCAACGCGATGCAGCTCACCGACGCGCGCGGGATCATGCTCGACGTGAACCCCGCCTTCGAGCGGATCTACGGCTATTCGCGGGCCGAATGCATCGGGCGCAAGCCGAACCTGGTGCGGAGCCGATACACCCCGGTCGAGGTCTACGAGCGGATGTGGGCGGACCTGAAGGACCCGCAGCGCGGGTCCTGGTCGGGCGAGCTGCTCAACCGCGATCGCTACGGCGGCGAGCACCCGGTGCTGCTGACGATCACCGCGATCCGCGATGCCCAGGGGCGGGCGTCGCACTACCTGGGCGTCGCGGTCGACCGCACCGAGCAGCGCGAGTGGGAGGTGGCGTCGGCCCACATGGAGCGCCTCGCGTCGATGGGCCAGCTGGCCGCGGGGATCGCGCACGAGATCAACACCCCGATGGCGAACATCATGCTCATCGCGGAGAGCCTGCGCCGCCGGACCGACGACCCGCGGGTCGCCCGGCGTCTCGAGACCCTCCAGGAGCAGGTCGAGGTCGCCGCGCGCATCGTGCGCAGCCTCCTGGACTTCGCGCGCCGCGACGAGCCGAAGGTCGCGGACGTCGACCTCGCGGAGGTGGCCCACGCTGCGGTCGGCTTCGTCCAGGGCAAGCAGTCGGTGGACGTGGAGCTCATCGAGGAGCTGCCGGCCGAGGGCCTGCCGGTGCGCGGCGACCGCGGGCAGCTCGTCCAGGTCGTGACGAACCTGATCAACAACGCCTACGACGCCCAGCACGGGCGGGGCCAGGTCATCGTGCGCGGCCACCGCCGCGGCGCGTTCGCGGAGCTCGAGATCCAGGATCGCGGGCCCGGCATCTCCCCCGAGGCGCTGCCGCACCTGTTCGAGCCGTTCTTCACGACCAAGCCCGAAGGGGAAGGCACCGGGCTGGGCCTCGCCATCTGCCACGGGATCGTCCAGTCCCATCACGGCTCGATCCGAGGCCAGAACGTCGAGGGCGGAGGAGCCTCCTTCGTGGTGGACCTCCCGTTGCGCGAGCGACCCCGCTAGGCGTCCCGCCTCCCCCGCGACCCCGCCGCCCGGCGCAGCGCGCTCCCGTCAATTCGGCTTCATGGAGCGTCCAAGTAGCGTCGGCCGCGGTCGGGAGTTCGGTGAGAGCCATGACGAACCCGAGAACCCACCGAGCCACCCCCTCCCGAACGTGCTGTGACGGGAGGGCCCGAGCATGAGCTTCACGACCTTCGTCGACGACCTCGCCCTCGTGCAGGTGCTGCTCGCGCTCGTCGCGAGCGTCCTCGCGTACGCCGGTGTCCGAGTGTGGTGGGCGATCCGGACCAACGACCCGCAGGGCCTTCGGAGCGTCCTCCGGGGCACGGCGGTGCCGATGGCCGGCCTCGGGCTCGTTGCGCTCGTGCTCGCGCTGTGGGGAGAGATGACGTGGCCGTTCCTCGCGTCCGACGGGCTCGGCGGCTACAACATCTTCTTCTTCGACCCGATCGTCCTGCTCGGCATCGTCCTGCTCTCTTACGCCGCCACGGTCGTGTTGTCAGCGAAGCTGCAGTACGTGGGCCTGGTCGCGTTCGTCGCCGGCGCCGTGACGATGTTCTACGGCTACACGGGCTACACCGCAAGCCCCGCGTTCACGAAGGACCCGCTGGACACGCTGCTGCTCTACCTCGCGTTCGGAGCGGCGGGAGTCTTCGCCCTGCCGGCCTCGATCGTGGTCGACTACTTCCTCGGGACCTCGGATGCGGGACGCGTGCCGTTCGCCTTCGCGATCGGTCGCCCCCAGCGCCGGAGCACCGGGCTCGGGACCCGGGCGGCGCAGCCCATCGTGCCGCCCGTCGCCGGCGTCCCGCACTCCTCGGAGGAAGAGGCGAGCTCGGCGACCTTCCGCTTCCCGGCCTGGGCCCAGGTGCTCGTGCTCCTCTTCCCCGTGTTCGTCGCCCTCGCGGGGATCGCGGCGTTCTGGTACTTCGGGGTCACCCTGCCCGGCCACCTCGGGAGCGGACCGGCGGGCGCACCCTGACGGCTCCCGCGGTCGAGCGACCCAACCCGTTCCGTGGTCCCCGGGGCTCGCACGGGCCCCGGGGGCTCCCATTCCGGCCGGCAAAGCTTGATTTTGAGGCATTTCGTTCCGGCGCCTCGTGCGCGTCCTCGTGGTCGACGACGACGCGGTCTTCCGGGAGGAGCTCGGCGAACTGCTCCGGGACGAGCGACACCAGGTCGAAGTGGCGCCCTCGGTGGGCAAGGCGCTCGAGTGGCTCGAGCGCGAGGAGGCGGACGTCGTGCTCACCGATCTGCGCATGCCGCGGCACAGCGGGCTGGAGCTGCTCCGGGAGGTCCGGGCTCGCTGGCCCCGGACGCTCGTCATCGTGATCACCGGGTTCGCGTCCGTCGACACCGCGCTCGAAGCGATGAAGGCGGGCGCGTTCGACTACGTGCGCAAGCCGTTCCGGATCGAGGCGCTCCGCGCCACGCTGGAGCTCGCCGCGCAGCAGCGCGCCTTCGCCCCGCCCCACGACGCGGAGCGGGACCCCTCCGCCGAGGCGCGGGCCCTCGCGCGCCCGGGCGACGTCGAGGTCCTCTATCTGGCCAGCGCGGCGCCGCGGGCCACGCCGCACCTCCGCTACGCGGCCCTGGACCCGGGAGACCTCGCCGCCGCGGTGGACCTGGTGCGGGGTTTCGTCGGGGAACATCCGCGCGCGGCCGTCGTGATCGCCGATGTCGGACCGGCCCTCGCCAGGCACCGGCTGAGCGATGTCCTGGGCGCGCTGGATTCCATGCGGGCCCTGCTGGAGGGCCACGGACCGCTGCGCGTGGGCTTCGATCCGGGGCAGGTCTCCCCGGCCGTCGCGACCGCCGTCGGAGGCGCGGTCGCCGCGGAGGAGACGCAAAGCACGATGGAGGCGCTCGCGAATCCGATCCGTCGAAAGGCGCTCGAGCGGGTGGCCCACGCGCCCGCCCCCTTCGGGGAGCTGATGGCGGCCGCAGGGCTCGACGATTCTCCCAAGATGTCCTTCCACCTCCGCAAGCTCGTCGAGGCGGGGCTTCTCGCGCACGAGGGGGAGAAGTACCGGCTCACGCCGCGCGGGAGCGCGGTCCTGAGGCTCCTGACCGACGCGACGCTCCTGCCTCCCCCGGGCACGGCGTCCAATCGGGCGTTCGCACGCGCCGACTCCGCGTCGGGGCCGGCCCGACGGTCGAATCCGTAACCCGGGACGTAGGGACTCGGCCGCTCGCGAGCGCGATACGAGTCGCCTCCTTCGATCGATCCCGCCGAGGCGCGTCCCGGCGTTGGTCGGACCGAGGGGTCATACGCTCGCGACGAGTGCCCAGCCCGTGTCGCGCCTATCTCCGGCGTGGGCGATCGCCCTCGCGCTGGTCATGGTGGGAGCGGGCGGCACGGTCGTCCAAGCCGCTGCGGCCGGCGCGCACGTCGCGGCGCCGCCGATGATCGTTCCGGCCGGCTCCACATGGAGCAACGCCACCAACTGGGCCGGCTACGCGGCCCTCCCGGGGAAGGACACCGTCACGAAGGCGTCGGCGGCCTGGGTCGAGCCGACCGCGTCCTGCACTTCGGCCACGTCGTACGCCGCGTTCTGGGTGGGCATCGACGGGGCGAACACGGACTCCGTCGAGCAGACGGGGACGGCCGTCGAATGCCTCGGCGGCGTCGCGTTCTACTGGGCGTGGTGGGAGCTCTTCCCCAA
>JASHWL010000119.1 GCA_030044105.1 Thermoplasmata archaeon | reverse complement strand
CGGGCACGACGCGGCTCGACGACCTGCTCCTGGGAGGTCTCCCTCCGCACTCGCACACGGTGCTCGTCGGCGACCCGTTCGTCGGCAAGGAGGTCGCGCTCTACGCCTTCCTCGCGGAGGGGCTCAAGCGCGGCGAGCCGGTCGTCCTGGTCACGGCCGCGCGGCCGCCCGCGGAGGTCACGGAAGGCCTCGGCGTGGTCCTCCCGCAGTTCCGCGAGTACGAGCAGAAGGGGCTGGTCACGTGGATCGACGCGTCGGGCCCCGGCACGAACGCGCGCGCCGACCCGCATCGGATCCCCACGAAGGGCTCCGACGATCGGGCCGGGATCCTCTCCGCGCTGGTGAAGGGCGCGAAGAGCGCCGGCGGCAACGACTCCGCCCCGTTCCGGGCCGGATTCCTCGGTCTCTCGGCGGTCCTCGCCCACGGGGACGAGCGGGCGAGCTTCTCGTTCCTGCAGAACGTGGTCGGGATCCTCAAGCCGCGGAACGCGCTCGCGATGTACACGCTCGAGCCGGGGGCGCTCTCCGAGTCGCAGCTCGAGACCCTGCTCAGCCGGATGGACGGCGCGATCCTGTTCCGGCAGGACCGCGACAAGACGTTCCTCTCCGTGAAGGGTCTCGGGGAGGTCCAGACGCGGGACTGGGTCGAGTGCCGCGCGACCCCGCGCGGGCTGATCGTGGGCTCGTTCGCCCTCGAGCGAATCCGCTGAGCCGCGAGTAGCGGCGTTAACAACTCAGAATCCGTGCGGAGGGGGACCTACGCCATGAGGCGCAGCGCGACCTTGTGCTTGGCCGCCAGCCGCTCAGCCTCGGCAAGCAGAGCCCGCTCGGCGGGCGTCAACGGTTCGGGGCGCTTGGGGGGCGTCATCGACCTTGCATCGACGGGACCACATATAAAGGCGACAGGGACCCTTTGACGACCATCGCCGAGCTCACCGAGCAGACAGTCCTCTCGATCTGGCGGGGTCCTGCTCAGACGGGAAGGCACCGGTCGGACGCGTACAAGTACCCGCAGGCCGTCGAGAAGATCGTCCGATACATTCGAGAGAACGCAGCGGAGGGCGACGCCGTCGAAACCGCGTCGGAAGTGTGGTATCGGTTCTGCGACGAGCAGCCGTTCGGCGACTGCAACAAGCGGACCGGGCTCATCATCGCGACCATGATCTTGGAGGAAAGGGGGATCGAATTTGTCCGCCCGGACCCCGAGATCGCCCACTACCTGAACCTCTTCGCAACCAACTATCCGAGTCGATCAGAGTTCAAGCGCTGGGTCGCCGACGGAGTCGGACCAAGAGCGGGCTCGGCGTCCGGGGACCGACGTTCGGTTCGGCGGGAGTAGCCCGCTCCTCGCTGATCGACCCCACGATTCCCTCCATCACCACCGTGCGACGCAATCGGTCCAGAGTCCAGCGCCCCACCGTGTAGCCGTGGTCTTTGGGGCGAGAGAGCGCCACGTCGACCGACGCGTGTCGGACCGCGGGCGGAAGGTGAGCGGACGTCCGCGCCCTCGGTCGGGGAAGAGAGCATCCTTCCCCACTCGATTGAAGTCGTGGATGACCCGACGGACCCAGGCCGGGGAGCAGTAGATCATACGGGCGATCTTCGGCGGGGAGGACGCCCGCATCGAGTGCAGCACGATCATCGTCCGGACGCGGACCGTGGCGTCGCGAGTGGTGCGGGTCAAGCGGCTGACGTAGTGGCTCTCGGAGACGGGAAGCTGGCGCACTCGGAGCATGGGGGCGGACACGCCTCGCCCCGGAAAGTACTACCGATTCAAAGATGAAACTCGGTTTCCGGCTCCGACACTAGGGAGCCGCGGTCGCCGGGCTCTCGTACTCCGATCGGTCGACGATGAACTGTGGCCGCTCCGACCTGAAGTAGCGGGCCAGGTTCACGAGGGCCGAGGCGAGAGCGCGCGGCTGCGCGGCCGGGAGCGCGCTCGCGCAGTGCGGGGTCGCGTAGAAGTTGGGCAACGTGGCGAACGGGAACGGTCCCCCGAGGCGGCCGGCGCGGAAGTCCTCGTCCCACCAGACGTCGAAGGCCGCCCGGAAGGTGGGGTGCGCCCGCAGATGCTCGTAGAGCGCCGCGGGATCGACCGTAGCGGCACGGCCGACGTTGACGAGGATCCCGGTCTCCCGCATCATGCCTAGCTCGGCCCGGCCGAGCGAGGCCTCGGTCCTTCGTGTGAGGGGCCGCACCTCGAAGACCAGGTCGGCGTCGGGGAGAAGCTCTCGGAATCGATCCCCGGGGAGCGTTCGATCCGCGACGTCGACCGGAGTCCCTGCGCGGTTCACCGCGAGGATGCGAGCGCCGAACGGGCGCAACCGGCTCGCGATCTCGGCGCCGATCGCACCGTAGCCCAGGATCGCCGCCGTCGCGCCGAACAGGGTCCGCTGGTCCGGGGCCGGACGCAGCCGCCCGGTCTGCACCATCTCGCGTGCGGTGTTCAGGTCGCGGGCCGCCGCCAGTGCGAGCACCAGGGCCTGTTCCGCGACGAAGGGGGCGTAGCCGCCGACGTTCCCGGCGACCTCGACCGGGGGCGCGAACCGGTCGAACGGGAAACCGTCGAGCCCCGTGTAGAGGCCCTGGACGAACTTCAGGGCGGGAAGGTCGGACCCTTTCAGCTCGTCTCCCCGCCCGGCGAACGAGCCGAGCAGCAGAACCTCCACCTCCTTCCATGCGGCCGACGTGGACTCGCTCTCGAACGCCCACGGGACGCCGGACAGGGCGGCATCGATGGCCGCACGGGCCGCGTCGCTCGGCTTGATCGCGACCAGGAGTCGGGGGAGGGGAGCGGACACGCGGGGCGCAGCCGGCCGGTCCTCAAACCCTACGCGGTGGGGTCGCCCCCCGGGGCGGGGACCCCGTTATAGGGACGGGCGCGACGCCCCGGACGATGCCGTCGCGGCCCGCGGTGACGTTCGATCTCTGGCACACGCTCGTCTACCTCGAGCCCCAGGGCGAGGCTGCGTACCTGGCCGGCCAGTACGACGCCGCCGTTCGGGTGCTGCAGGACTCCCGGGTCGAGCCCGGAGCACCGACAGTGACGCCGGAGCAGCTTCGCGCGGCCTACGACGCGGAGCTGCGGCTCGCCGTGGCGGAGTCCCATGCGGGACGGTCGGTGACCCCCGGCGAGCAGATCACGCGAGCGGCCCGCGCCCTGCGTCGGGTACCGAACCCGGTCGCGTTCGAGGAGGCGCTCGGGCGCCTCGTCCGCGCCACGCCGTTCCAGACCGCGCCGCACGCCCTCGAGACGCTCCAAGCCGTCCGACGGCTCGGGCTGGGGGTGGGCATCGTCTCGAACACCGTGGGCGAGCCCGGACGGTTCATCCTCGAGATGCTGCGGCCCCGCGGCTTCGACCGTAGCGTCGAGGTGTTCACGTTCAGCGACGAGCAGCCGTGGACCAAACCCGCACCGGAGATCTTCTTCCGGACGCTCGACGGGCTCGGCTCTACTCCCAGGCAGGCAGCCCACGTCGGGGACGGATGGGCTGATCTCGAGGGGGCACGCCGTGCCGGGCTCAAAGGCCGAGTCCTGTTCACCGGCCTGCAGGCGTACGCCCCGGAGTATCGCGCGCTGAACTACGCGCCGAAGATCGATCCGGCCTTGATCCAGCGCGAGATCGCGGACCTTCGGGAGATCGTGCCGATCGTCGAGAGCTGGTTCGTGGACGGCACGCCGGTCACGCCGTCGAAGTAGCCGCGCGTCCTACTCTTCGCCCATCTGGCGGGGCTTCGGGATCACGCGGGGCTGCTCCGCGAGCGTGGGCATCCCCGTCTTGCCCGGGACGATGTCGCAGTCCTTCCAGTTCACGCCCACGGTGACCTGAGGGAACGCCACCTTGAGCGTGTAGTTGGCGAGCTT
>JASHWL010000118.1 GCA_030044105.1 Thermoplasmata archaeon | reverse complement strand
GCGCGGGGTGCGACAGCCGCCAGGGAGGATCGAACTCCCGACCTGCTGATTACAAATCAGCCGCTCTTCCGGCTGAGCTATGGCGGCGCCCGCTGCGGCCGGGTCTCGCGCGTCGCGGTTAAAGTCGTTCCCGCTCCACCGGCCCGGCTCAGGCCGGTGTGCGCTCGCCCGTCGCCTCGACCGGGGCTCGGGCCGGGCCCGCGGGGGGCGACGGCGCGACCGAGCGGACCATCGGGAGCGGGGTCCCGCCACCGGGGATGCCGTTCCCCCGGGGGTCGTCCCGGCGGAATCGGCGGAGGATCCAGAACCGGACGTCCTGGTGGTACATGTTGCCGTACGGGCACGCTCCGACGCAGTCGCCCACCCCGCAGCACTTGCTGCTGCGGTACTCGCCCTTGGTCCGGAAGTGGAGCGGCATGTCGACCAGTCCGACCGGGCACGCCTTCGCGCAGTCGAACGTCGTGCACTCCTGGCAGACCTTCTTGTCCTTCACCTTGAGGCGGAAGAAGCCGACCTTCGCGAACGGGGCCGAGAGCGCCCCCCAGTGGCAGAACCCGGTGGTCGCGCAGCTGTACGACCCGATGAACGGCGTGGTCACGAACATCGCGAACCACACGCCACCGAAGTAGAGCTCGACCGGGAGCGGGAGCGCCGCCACGTCCAGGGCGCCGTTCGCGACCTGGACCGGCGGGACCCAGCGGAGCAGCGAGAGCGCCGAGATCGCGAAGAGCGAGACCAGCGCGACGCCCGAGGTGACGAGGTAGGCCGTCGAGAGCCGGCTCCCGAGGAAGTACTTCCCGACGCGCGAGGACTGGTTGAACCCGCGCATCTCGATCATCCCGGTCCCCTGGTACATCAGGGCGGCGCCGCACATCACCGAGCAGATCGCCTTGCGGCCGAAGAGGACGGAGAGCACGCCGACCAGGACGTACATCAGGACGATCGCGAGGAAGATCCCCGACTGGAACGGCCCACCCGAACGGAGTCCGAACCCCCATCCGATGAGCGGCACCGACGCGAGCCACTTCGCCTGGAGGAGCGGCGTCGACGACGCCACCGACGGGACGTAGATCGCGGCGAGGGCGAACGCCGCGATCGTGAGGCCGAGGCGGATCTTCTGCGGGCGCTCGCGCGTCTCGTAGGCCTTGAAAGCGACCAACGGGCCCATCGTGAACCCGAGGAGCACGAGGAACCACGCCGAGGCCATGATCGCGGCCCCGAACCAGAGCCCGTCGTAGAGCGCGGTACCGATCCCAGTGAGCGTCGCGCCGGAGTACGGGATGAACGGGATGTACTGGAGGAACGTCGGACCGGCGATCTGGTAGTCGAGGAGCGCCCCGAGGAAGAACTCCCCGAGGAACGCGAAGAGCAGGAAGAGGAAGATGGAGAACGGCCGGAGGAGCCACGCGACCCGCTCCCCCGTGGGGTCCGGCCGGACGCCGAGCGTGGCGACGGCGGCGAAGGCGAGCTGCACGACGATCGACACCCCGAGGGCCCAGGCCGACCCCTCGAAGCCCCACAGGAACCAGCCCATCGCCGTGAGGAGAGCCGCGAGCGGCCAGAGCGAGAGGATCGCCAGGTCGCGCGCCGTGACCTGCTTGTGCCGGTGGAGGTACTGCAGCGAGAGGACGAGCATCGCGGCGACGAGTCCCGAGCCCGCCACCGTCAGCGCGAGGCCGGTCGCTCCCCCGGCGACGAGGGTCGGGGTCAATCCCACGAGCGCGGCCTGCGCGACGACCAGCGCACGGAGGTGGGACGGGAGCCGCCCGCCCTCGAGGATGGCCAACGCGACGATCTCGACTGCCACCACGAGCAGGAAGAGCGGCGAGAGGACTCCGGCGAGCGCGTCGGGGACCCCCGCGGGCGCCGCCAGCGCGCCGGCGCCGGTTCGCGCGAGGCTCAACGAGACCGCGAGCGGAACGTCGAGTGCCGCGAGCCCGGCGAACCAGAGTCCCCACCGGGGCATCACAGGGCGTCCCGGCGTGGGTGGCCCGCCGCCCGGCGCGGAGGTCTCAGAAGACGTCGAGATCCGCATCGCTTCCCCCCTCTTCGTCCTCGTGGTCCGGTGGGACGATCAGCGTCCCATCGTAGGTCACGTTGCTGAGTCGGTTGACGTCCGACGTGATGAAGTTCGCTGGCAGCGGGGAGAGCGTCGCCCCGCAGGCGAGCCAGTACGTGTACTCGAGCACCCACGTCGCGTTGTAGAGCGAGAGCGATCCCTGGTACGGCGTGCCGAGGTCGCTGTACATCCCGAGGTACGCGAGCATCGCGACCGGATAGGCGCCGGACTCGGACGCCCCGAGCAGCGAGAAATTGCCCCAGGCCCCCGTGGCGACGTCCGAGGAGTTGGCGAATGACTGGGCGGCCAGCCAGGTGGTGATGGCGTTCGGGCCCACGAAGACGCCCGCCGCGTCCTCGATCTCGGCGATGCCGACCCCGGCCGGCGCGTTGCCGAGGAGGTCGACGTATCCGATCGCGCCAGGGGTCGCTGCGACCGCGGCGAGCATCGCGGCGTCGTCCGCCACGCCCGAGCCGGTGGGCCAGACGATCCCGGCCCCCGCTCCCACGCTCGAGTTCCAGGCCGGGCTCGAGCCCGCGAGGAACTCGCTCAGCACCGCGTTCGAGGCGGTCTGGCCCAGGTCGTACCGCACCGAGATCGGAGGGAGTCCCCCGAGGTCGGAGCCCGGATTCAGCGCGGCGATCGCGGAGTCGTTCCACTGGGTGATCGTGCCGTCGAAGATCCCCGCGAGCACGGCGCCCGTCAGCTGGAGGGAGGCGGAGACCCCCGGAAGATCGTACACGATCGCGACGGAGGAGAGCGCGACGGGGACGAACGTGTAGCTCGACCCCGTGGGGACGCCGGCCGGGGCGCCCGGGCCGAGGTACGTTGCGACGAAGCGCGACGTCAACCCGCCGAGCACGGTGGCGACCGCGTTGGTGCCGGCTTCCGAGGCGTTCACGCGCACACATCCGCCGACGGATTGGGACAGCGAGGATCCGGACGACGCGAGCCACGTCGCGTACGACGGGTCGAGCCCCGACCCGACCGAGCCGACGAGCCGGACGTCAACGGTCGAGCAGGTCTGGAGCTGAAAGCCACCCGAGCTCGGATGGGTCGAGAGGTTGATCCACCCGGTCACCTGGCCCACCCCGGCCGCGACCGCGATCACCGCGACGGCAATCGCCACCGCGCCCCACACGTCGGTCGGAGCCCGCTTCGGGAGCACGATCCCGGCGGCACTCGCTTCGCGCTCGAAGGCCTCCTCCTCCTCCGTGATGGGGGCCATTCCCGCGTCGTCCATGCCGCGATGGGTTCTCCCTCTACCGATAGCACCGAAGATAGGGCGGCCGGAGGCATATGAAGTCTTGCGGCCGCCTGTGAATTCGGACGGCGGCACACGCATGGATACATACCGACTCGAACGCCGCGGTCTCGGACCGACCGCGGCCGGTAGGCTTCTTAGTCCGCCCTCCCTCGCCGCGGGCATGGAACGGGTGCTCGAGTCGGACCGGGTGGTCCGGTCGCCGCGGGGCCCGAAGCTCTCGTGCCGGGGCTGGGGCCAGGAGGCCGCGTACCGCCTGCTGCAGAACAACCTTGATCCGGACGTCGCGCGGGACCCCCGACATCTCATCGTCTACGGCGGGCGGGGGAAGGCCGCGCGGGACTGGGGGTCGTTCGACCGCATCCTGAACGCCCTGCGCAAGCTGGGCGACGACGAGACGCTCCTCATCCAGTCGGGCAAGCCGGTGGGCGTGTTCCCGACGCATGCCGACGCCCCGCGCGTGCTGATCGCGAACGCGCTCCTCGTCCCCCGCTGGGCCACGGACGAGATCTTCTGGGACCTGGAAGCGCGGGGGCTCACGATGTACGGCCAGATGACGGCGGGCTCCTGGATCTACATCGGGACCCAGGGGATCCTCCAGGGGACCTACGAGACCCTCGCCTCACTCGCCCGGGTCGAGTTCGGCGCCCCCGACCTCGCCGGGCGCTGGGTGCTGACGAGCGGCCTCGGCGAGATGGGCGGAGCCCAGCCGCTGGCCGTGACGATGCTGGGCGGCGTCGCGCTGATCGTCGACATCGACCCCCGGGCGATCGCCCGGCGTCTCGAGCACCGCTATCTCGACGTCGCCGCGACGAACCTCGAGGACGCCCTCGGCCGGGTGCGGGACGCGGTCGCGGCCCGACGGGCGCTCTCGGTGGGCCTGTGCGCGAACGCCGCCGATGTGTTCCCCGAGATCGTGCGCCGAGGGATCGTGCCCGATGTCGTCAGCGATCAGACCGCCGCGCACGACTTGAGCGTCGGCTACATCCCGCAGGGCCTCAGCGTCGAGGAGGCGGAGAGCGTACGCCGGTTCGACCGACCGGGGTACCTCGCCAAGGTCCGGGCCTCGATCGCGACCGAGGCGAAAGCGATCCTCGAGCTCGAGCGCAAGGGCGCCCGCGCGTTCGACTACGGGAACAACTTCCGCACGCAGGCGCGCGACGCGGGCGTGGCCGACGCGTTCGAGATCCCCGGTTACGTGCCGAAGTACATCCGCCCCCTGTTCGCCGTGGGCAGCGGCCCGTTCCGATGGCTCGCGCTCAGCGGCGAGCCCGAGGACATCCGGCGCATCGACGCGATGATCCTCCGGGA
>JASHWL010000117.1 GCA_030044105.1 Thermoplasmata archaeon | reverse complement strand
GAAGCGTGTGAGCTCGTGGACCTCGAGGGGAGTCGGTACCGGAATGTCCGCCACGGAACCACTCCCTGAGGTCGCGTCCACCACCGTCGCGGTCAGGGGCTCGGCCACTCAGGGCTCCGTATTTACCCCTTGCGCCGGTCGGGACGCCGGTCCCGGCCGGGACCGTCCATCGCTACTTATCCTCGGATGCGTTCCCGCGCCGCGGCGGGGAGGAGCGAGTCGGATGAGCGGAACCGCGGGCACCTGGGTCCCCGTCGCGAAGGCGAGCGAGCTCGCGTCCGGGGCCATCAAGCGCGTCGAGATCAGCGGCCAGGAGCTGGCGATCTTCGCGGTCGCGGGGAAGTGCTACGCGCTCACGGACCGGTGCGGCCACATGAGCGCCCCGCTCTCGCGCGGGACGATCGCGGCGACGCCCGCCGGGATTGTCGTCACGTGCCCGCTGCACGGCTCGCGCTACGACGGGACGACCGGCAAGAATCTCTCCGGACCGGTCAAGGAGGCTCCGCCCGATCTGGACCAAGCGACCGACCGGCTGCGCCGGTTCCTGGCCCGGACAGCGGAACTGTCCGCCGCGATCCGCACCCACGACGTTCCCCGCTTCGACGTTCGGACGGTCGGGGACGACGTCCAGGTCCTTCTGTAGGTCGGCCGACGGACCTTCGCCCGCCGGCGCGGAGGTTCATATCCCGGGCCCTCCCCATGCTCTAGCGCCCGGTACCGACCGATGGCGCAGGAAAGCCGAACCATCTCGACCGCATCGTGGCAGCGGCCGTGGGGGACGGCGGAGGGGCCCGATCCTTCGGACGAGCGCCCGGTCCCATCGGCCCGCATCAACGCGTTCGAGGATAGCCTGCCGCTGCTGTTCCCCGGCGCAGGACTCCTCGCGCTGGGACTCTATCTGCTGCTCGCGCGGATCCCGCTCTACGCGGGCCACGAGCCGCTCGCGATCCTGCTGACCGGCGTGGGGGTGATCCTCCTGCTCGGGGGAGTGATCTCGTGGCGGCTCGTGGGCGTTCCGGCGACCGTGGCCCCCGAAGCCGAGGTCCCCCAGGCCGCGACCGCCCCCGCCGCCGTCCCGGCCCCGCCCGAACCGTGGGTGGAGGAGCCGGGGTCGCCGACCGTGGCAGCTCGGCCGCCCGTTCCCGCGCCGGCGCAGGCTGCGGCCCTCGGGCCGGACCCGATCGAAGAGCTCCTCGCCTCGATCGACGTCCTGCACCAAGCGTCCAGCGATCCCGACTCGCCGGGGGCACCCCGCTGGCGCACGCCGGATTTCTCGGGGGCCGCGGACCGCGAGCCGGAGACGGGCGGGACGACCGGACGGGTGGCCCGGTGCGTGGCGTGTCGTCGCCGACTCACCGAGTCCGAGCCCGCGCGATGCCAGTCGTGCGAACTCGACATGTGCGCGTCCTGTGCCCGCGCGGCGCGGGACGAGGGTCGGGCCGGGTTCTGTCCCACCTGCGCGATGCTGCTCGAAGGCTCGAACGAAGTCTGAGCGGATTTCTAGCCCGCCTCGACGGGCCAGACCCCGGCGGCGCCATCGAATACGCATTCATACGTATCTAAATACTTCGAGCACGCATCTCGGCTCGCAGGACCGGCAGGTCCGAGAGGAATCATGGCAGGCGCGTTGAGTCGGAAGACGGTCTACATCGGAACGGCAGTAGCGGTCGTCGCCCTGGTCGCGGGATTCGCGGCCGCGGCGCTGACGGCTCCCGTCAACTCCACCGGACAGAACGGATTCGGCGTGAGCGCTCCCGGGGACACCATCTACGGGGCCTCGGGATCGACGCAGTCCACGAGCCTGGTCTACACACAGGCCACCGTCTGCTCGGTCACGGGCGACACGGTCGCGCCCGCCAGCGGCGCGGAGTCGGCGAGCGTTTTCGTTTCGGGGCCGGCCATGTGCCAGACGGGAAGCCCGGACTGGTTCGAAGAGATCGACTTCACCTCGGGCACGGTGACCTCCACCGGCCCGTCGGACCTCTTCAACATCACGGTAGAATCAGAGCCGTGGATCTCCGTGACCGTCACGTACTCGGGGCTGACCTCCGGTGTGAGCATCGTGACGACGAGCGTGCTCTACGAGCTCGGGCCGTCGGCGTCCGCCACCACGGCGGCGATCGCGATCAACGGGTCGTAGGCCCGTCGTTCGGTCGCGGCCAACCTTTTCCGTTTGTTCTCTTCGCAGCTACCTCGGCTTCGGGCCGCGCCGCCGGTCGTACGGGCGACGCGGCACGAGCCCACACGCCCCAGAGGCCCGAGAACGTGGCAGCGAGCACGGACGACTGGAGGACTCCCGCGGAGGCCGACAGCTACCGCACGACGCCCGACTACGCAGCGACTCTCGCCTTCCTCGACCGGCTCGTCGCCGCGGCGCCCCAGCTCCTGAAGCTGGAGCAGTTCGGGACCTCCGGCGAGGGGCGACCGCTCTTTGTCGTGGTCGCATCTCGGGACGGCGTCTTCGATCCCGTGGCGGCGCGTGCCACCGGCCGCGCGGTCCTGCTCGTCCAGAACGCGATCCACGCCGGGGAGATGGATGGGAAGGACGCCTGCCTCGCGCTCCTCCGAGACATCGTCCGG
>JASHWL010000116.1 GCA_030044105.1 Thermoplasmata archaeon | reverse complement strand
TGGCGGGTGCCGGCCGCGGCCTACGGGCCCGGGGAGTCCCGCCTCGACCACACGCCGCGCGAGTCGCTCTCCGAGGCCGAGCTCGACCGGTCGATCGCCGTGCTCCGGACGGCGTTCGCCCGCCTCGCCGAGGACGGGGCTACTCCTCGACGATCGGCCGGCGGTGCTTGACGAACCGGTCGGACCGGAGCTCGCGGACCGCGGTCGCGAGCTCGTCGTTCGTGTTCATCACGATCGGGCCGTACCAGGCGACCGGCTCGTGGAGCGGCCGGCCCGCGACGAGCAGGAAGCGGAACCCCGCGTCGCCCGCACGGGCACGCACGGCGCCGCCGGGGCCGAACAGCGCGGTCTCGCCGGCGGGCACCGGCGCCGCGTCGGACCCGGCGAACGTCCCTGCCCCCTCGATGGCGTGGGCGAACGCGGTGTGCCCGGCCGGCGGAGCGAACTCGAACTCGCCGTGCGCCGGGACCCGGACGTCGAGGTACGTCGGATCCACCGGGATCCCGCGCACGGGTCCCTCCACCCGTCCGAACGTTCCGGCCACGACCTTCACGCGGTCGCCCGCGTCCGTCGTGACCTCGGGGATCTCGGAGGCGACGAGGCCCCGGTAGGCCGGGACGCTCATCTTCTCCCGCGCCGGCAGGTTGACCCAGAGCTGGAAGCCCGCCATCGGGCCGTTCGTCTCCTGCGGCATCTCCTGGTGGATGATGCCGCTGCCCGAGTTCATCCACTGCACGTCGCCCGCGCCGATCACGCCTTCGTTCCCGAGCGTGTCGCCGTGGGCGACGCGCCCGTCGAGCACGTAGGTCACGGTCTCGATGCCCCGGTGCGGATGCCAGGGGAAACCGGCGAGGTAGTCCGCCGGGTTCGTCGAGCCGAACCGGTCGAGCAGCAGGAACGGGTCGAACAGCGGCACCTCGTTGTTCGAGAACGATCGGCGGAGGCGCACCCCCGCGCCCTCGAGGGTCGGTCGGCCGGGGAATCGGCGCTCTACGGAGCGAAGAGGCTCGGACATTGAGGTTTCCTCAGGAAATTCAATTACGCAAGGTAACTTAAAGGCGCGCTGGCGTCCCGGCCACCGGGGGCGCGTCGCCGTCCTCGGGGAAGGGCGAGGGTAAAGAGCGGGGTCGACCGTCGAGCCGGTGATGTCGGCCAGCTTCTGCGAGCGGTGCGGCGCTCCCCGGAACCCCGGGGCCGCATTCTGCGGCTCCTGCGGAGCCCCGTTCGCGGCGGTCGCCGCGCCGCTCCCGCCGGGCACCTATCCGCCCGGCTTCCAGCAGCTGGGAGGGTTCGCGCCGGGATCCGGCGCGGGGGTCGAGGAACGCGCCCTTCGAAGCGTGACGTGGGCGGCGCTCATCGCCCTGGTCGGCTCGATCGTGAGCCTCGTGGTCCTGTTCTCGGGCGCTCTCACCCTCAGCGTGGACACCACCTCGGGAGGCTCCACGTCGAGCCTGGGGAGCGGGGCGGAGCTCTGGCTCGAGCTCGCGGTCGTCGTGATCGCGCTCGTGTTCGTGCTCGCCGAGGTCGGGCTGTTCCGATCGGCGTTCCGCACCCTCGCTCCGCAGGACCCCCGCTTCCGGACGCCGGCGTCGCTCGCGCTGCTGCTCCTGATCGCGCTCGTCCTGCTGCTGCCGATCTACGCCTGGACGATCGTCCTCATCGCGTCCGTGCTGAGCTGCACGGGGAGCGCGTCCACGATCCCCGCCGCGTGCGTCTCCGGCGCGCTCCTGGC
Source organism: Thermoplasmata archaeon (assembly GCA_030044105.1). GTDB lineage: Archaea > Thermoplasmatota > Thermoplasmata > Lutacidiplasmatales > UBA184 > Lutacidiplasma. The sequence goes on along the minus strand of JASHWL010000116.1, from coordinate 6,463 downwards.
CGCCGCGCTGCTGCTGGTCGCGGTCGCGATCGCCGCGTTCGTCGGCTACGTCGGGCTGCTGATCGGGATCTGGCGTCTGGGCAGCCGCTTCCAGGACTCGCGCTTCAAGGTCGGGGCCGTGCTGCTGATCTTCCCCCTGCTGAACCTGGTCGGGGCGATCCTGATCCTGCTCGCCGCGCGGGCCCCGCGCACCGCCCGGACCCGTCCGGCCGGCGGCTTCGGCTGAGCGCCCGATCCCGAGGGTCCGCGGCCGCGCCCCTCGCCGCCGAAGAAACGGAAGGAAGGGGTTGGCCCGGAGCGCCCCCCGAGCGACCTACAGCGTCAGCGGCGCGTAGTCCCCGCCGTTGTAGAGGTACGACGCGAAGTAGTAGTACGGGCCGTAGACGTACACCAGGAGCGTCGTCGCGTTCTCGACGTAGGGCAGCTGGCCGAGCGGGTTGTCGGCGCCGTTGTACGGGTTGTCGGTGAGGCCGTAGTCCCACCAGTAGTTCCCGCCCTGGACCGTCCCGCCGGTGATGCTACCGGAGAGCGGCGTGTACGGGAAGCCCGCGGCGTGGTGCACGATCCCCGCCGGCTGCGGCGCGATGTTCCACGTGTCCGTGTAGGAGAACGGGTCGCCCGAGTACAGGTTCAGCGGCAGCATCCACGCGGTCGTGGGCGTCGCGAACCAATTGTTGTAGATCAGGTCGCTCTGCTCCGCGACCTGGAGGCCGAGCCCGACATCGAAGATCGCCCAGACCGGCTCGATCGGGTACAGGGAGGTCGGGGGACTGACCTCGACGAAGGTGTTCCCCCAGACGGTGTTGTTGCCTCCGCCGACGTTCACCTGGCCGAAGATCGTCCCGCCGCTGAACAGCAGCAGTCCCTGGGACTCCGTCGCGAAGAGGCTCCCCGCGACGAGGTTGTGCGACGACTCGTAGAAGATCACGTTGAACGTGTCGAACACCGCCGGGTAGTACGTGTACGAGCTGAACCAGCCCGAGAACGTGTCCGAATCGAGCGCGACGTGGCTCACGTCCCAGAACCAGCTCTGCAGGTCGTTGGTCGCCGGCAGGTACTGGCCCGGATAGGCGAACGTGTTCGTGTCCGCGACCAGCGAGCCGCCCTGGTAGACGTAGGTCGTCGCCGTCGTCCCGTGCAGGTAGATGCCCGGGAACACGGGGAACGCGTAGTCGTTGTACAGCCCGAACACGGAGGAGAGCGGCGCGAGCTGGTTCGCCCAGAGGAGGTACGGCTGGAGCTCGGTCCCGAAGCCCGAGTACGAGATCGCGGCGAGCTCGGCGTTCGAGAACGCCCAGAGCGGCGTGTACACGCCCTCGAGCCAGTTGAGCCGGAGGTGCACGGACGTCGAGATCGGCGCGGAGCCGACCGTCAGCGTGAACGTCACCGGCGTGTAGTCCGCGAGGCCGACCTCGACGCGGTACGTCCCGGGCGTCAGGTGGAAGGTCTGGCCGTACACCGCGGGCACGGCCACCGCCTCGGGGATCAGGAAGTTCTTGAGCGCCGGGCTGTTCGCCAGCGGCGTGATCACGTACCAGGCGTTCCCCGGACTGACCGCGATGGTCACGGGCGTCGCCCCGGTCGGGCCCGCGGCGTTCCAGAGACCGCGGAGCACGGTCGGGCCGTTGGTCAGGACGCCGTGGGGACCGTTGGCCCCCTCCGTCCACGCCACGTTGATCCCGTCGACCGTCTCGCCGGTCTCCCCGCCGTAGTTGTAGGCCGCGGGGATCGCGCTGTAGCCGCTCCCGGTCCAGTACGAGAGACCGAGCGTCGCCTGGGCCTGGCCGATGTCGGCCTGGCTGCCGCCGCCCGGGCCCCCGAAGATGAGCTCGTAGTCGTCCGTGAGCCCGAGGGGGTTGTAGGCGACCCCGTTCGCGAGGTAGTCGGAGGCGGTGGTCACCTTCGGCCCGTGGGCCACGGTCGAGTTGAAGATCACGTAGTCGTAGGGCGCCGAGAAGCTGCCCGACTCGCTCGAGACCGCGACCGAGAACACGACCTCGTTGCGCCCGTGGTTCACGGTCGAGTTCATCCAGAGCGTGAGGTCGAAGGGATAGCTGACGGGGAACGGCACCTCGGCCTCGGCGTAGTAGTAGCCGAGCTCCCCGGCCTCGTTCGTCCCGTAGGGCCCGTGCGCGTAGATCGCGTTCTGGGTCATCGAGGCGGTCGGCGAGGAGAAGTTCCAGACGTTGGTGACCAGGACCAGGAAGTCCGAGGTCGCGTAGTACTCCACCACGTTCTGCGTCCAGAACGCGTAGGTGTTGTTACCGAACAGCGTCACGTTGGTGTCGACCGCGTTGAGCTGGATGCCGTAGCTGTCGGGCGAGCTCTGGAAGAGGTCCTGGGGCTGGACGCCGGTCGCGCTCATGTCGACGGTGCCCTTGAGGCGGGTCGTCCCGAGCGTCGTCGCGGCGATCGATCCGCCCGCGCCCTGGCTCAAACCGTAGTAGGCGAGACCGACCGGGGCCGGCACGCCGGTGTAGAGGGGCGTCACGTGGCCCGTGGCCTTTGCCTGGGCCTCCTCGGCCGGCGTGGCGGACGCGCGGGGTGGGAAGACGTAGTGCGGGCTCACGCCGGCGGCCGCCGTGGCCGCGAGCGCGTTCTCGGCGGCCGCGCCCGCCGGGTTGTCCGAGAGCGCGGAGGAGGAAACGGTCGTGGCGGTCGAGGTCGTGGTCGAGGCCGCAGCGACCGAGGAGGACGCGGCCGGCGCGGCGGCCGCGGGAGCGGCGGCCGAGCCCGCCAGGGCGAGCGCGGAGACGACCATGATCGAGGCGATTCCCAGAGCGAGCGCGGCGCGGCGACGCCAAGCGTGCATGCGCCGTGGAAAATCGCGAGGGTTATGAACCCGCCGACCGGCGCCCGCGGGGTCCGGACCCCCCCGGGAGCTCACTGGGCCATGCGCGGGTAGAGGCGCGACTCGACCAGGATCAGCACGATCGTCGCGCCCAGCAGCACCGCGAAGTCCACGCCGAGCGGGAAGACGCTCGTGCTCGCGGGGATCATGAGCTTCCGCACCGCGTCGACCAGGTAGGTGAGCGGGTTCGCGTACGCGATCGGCCGCAGCCACGTCGGCATTATCGAAATCGGGTAGATTGCGCTACTCGCGAAGAACAGCGGCATCGTGAGCAGCTGGCCGATCCCGAGGAAGCGCTCCTGCGTCTTCACCAGGCTGGCGATGATCATCGAGAGCGTCGCGAAGAGCGAGGCGCCGAGCACGACCGCGACGAGCACGCCCAGGATGTCGAGCGGGTCCAGGCTCGGGTGGACCCCGAGCGCGACGGCGAGCAGGTAGACGATCGTCGCCTGGGAGAGCCCGCGCACGCTCGCGGAGAGCGCCTTCCCCGTCACGAGGGAGATGCGGGAGGCCGGGCTCACGAGGAACTTGTAGATGATCCCGAGCTCGCGCTCGCGGATCGACGCGATGCCGTAGAAGATCGCGATGAACAGGACGCTCTGGGAAAGGACGCCCGGCGCGAGGAACTGGAGGTAGGTGAGGTTCCCGGTCGGAATCACGTGGACCTGCGTGAACACCTCGCCGAACACGAGCAGCCAGAGCGCGGGCTGCACGGCCCGCAGCAAGAGCTCGGACGGGTCGCGGCGGAGCTTGCGGACCTCGTAGTCGACGATCGCGAACGTGCGGTCGAGCTGCGTCGCGATCCGACGTCCGAACCCGGCGGCGGGGAGGGAAGGGGTGGCCACCCTCTCACTCCAGCCGGATCGCGGTCCGGCGCGTGCGCTGCGTCTCGCGGAACCCGACGCCCGTGTCGAGCCCTTCGCCGGCGAAGTGCGCGAAGACGTCCTCGAGGGTCGCCCCGGGCGTCCCCATGTCGGCCTTCAGCGACGACGGGGGGCCGCTCGCCACGATCCGCCCCCGATGCATGATCGCGAGGCGGTCGCAGAGGCGGTCCGCCTCCTCCATGTAGTGGGTCGTGAGGACGACGGAGGTCCGGAACTCCTCGCGCAGGCGCTCGATCTGGCCCCAGACCGCGTCCCGCGCGACCGGATCGAGCCCCACCGTCGGTTCGTCCAGGAACAGGATCCGCGGCCGGTGGAGGAGCGCCTGCGCGATCTCGAGCCGGCGGATCATGCCGCCGCTGTAGTACTTGACCGGGGTCCGCGCGAACTCCGAGAGTCCCATGAACTCGAGCGCGCTCTCGATGCGGGCGTCCCGCTCCGCGCGCGGGACCTGGTAGAGACGCGCGAAGACCCGCAGGTTGTCGTAGCCCGTCACGAGCGGGTCCGCGGAGATGAGCTGGGGCACGTAGCCGATGACCCCGCGCACCCGCGCGGGCTCCCGGACGACGTCGAACCCCGCGACCGTCGCGGTCCCGCTCGTGAGCGGGAGGAGCGTCGTCAGGACCTTGATCGTGGTCGTCTTGCCGGCGCCGTTCGGCCCGAGGATGCCGAACACCTCGCCCTCGCCGACCTCGAACGAGATGTGGTCCACGGCCGTGAACCGGCCGAACACGCGGGTGATGGACTGCGCGACGAGCGTCGACATCGGGGGTCCGCCCGGGGCACCGGACGGTGGGTTTGTGCGCGCCCCAGCGACGGGCCCTATTTTTCTCTATCCCGTCCCCGGACCCCCGGCCGGCGCGCGGCGCTCAGCGGGGCCCGCCCACGGTCCGGCTGTCCTGGGCGCGCTCCCACAGGCGGAGGAAGAGGTCCTCGGCCCATCGGACTCCCACGGGCTCGGTGAGCAGGATCATCGTCGACATGTCGACCGTCCCGTCCAGCGCCGGCAGGCACACGCCCGCCTGATCGTCCAGCACCGCGAGGAAGAGCTCGACCTTCGGCAGCAATCGGAGCGGGAAATTCCGACGCACGTCGCGCCCGGCGCGCCGCTCCTCCTCGACCAGCGGCCGGGGGCGGACGACCCGGACATCCGCACCGGCGTCGTGCTTCTCGCGAAGGATCGGGATCGCCTGCTCGAAGCGCTGGACCGTGGCGATCCAGGCCCGGCGGTGCACCGCGTGGAGAGCCTGCTCCTGGACCGCGATCACCTGGTAGGCGCCCTCGTTGAACGAACCCCGGCCGAGCTCGCCGAGGCGCGCGACGAACGTGGGATCGAGGACGTGGGTATCGTGTCGCAGCAGGTACTCCCGGTGCTCCGGGAGGAAGTTCAGGAACGGCAGGCCCGCCCAGAGGAGCTCGCCCATCGGCGTCGGGCCGTAGGCGCCCGACGTCTGCTTCGCCACGAGGCCCGCGGCCGCGAGGCGGGCGAGGTGGCGTGTGGTCTCGGACCCGGTCATCGAGAGCCGGCGGGCGATCTCCGAGTGTTTCTGGGGCCGCTCCATCACCGCCGCCAGGATCTCGAGGCGCTCGCTCGAGGCGATCTCGAAGAGGAACGACGCGAGACCCCGGGAATTCATCCGGCGCGCATCGTTCGGTTCTCTACTAAGGACTTCGCATGCGGAGCACGGAGCGTTTTTCCCCGCGCGCTGCCGGTCCAGGGTCACCCCCTCGGCGGCCATGGATGCGCGCGGTCTCGCTCCACATGTACATGACCCTGGACGGGCGCGCGGAGTTCCCGGAGTATCCGGGCTCGGGGGATCCTCCCGACGGCGCTCCCGATCCGGTCTCGACCGAGATGTGGCTGCAGCACCTCGACGCGCTGGACACCGTCCTCCTCGGCCGGCACGCGTACGAGCGGTGGGCGGAGTTCTGGCCCCGCTCGAAGCGGACGCCCGGCGAGCACCCCTTCTACCACGAGTTCTCGCGCTTTCTGGACCGGGCGGAGAAGGTCGTCTTCTCGGAGACCCTGCGGGAGGCGACGTGGGAGAACTCGCGCGTCGTGCACGGAGACCCGGGCCGGGAGATCCACCGGCTCAAGCGCTCCCGCGGCCGCGGCATCGCGGTGGGCGGCGGCCCCCAGTTCGCCCAGACGCTGGTCGCGCGGGGCCTGATCGACGAGTACTACCTCACGGTGTTCCCAGTGCTCCTCGGCCGGGGCGCGACGATGTTCGGCCCGATGCCGGGCCAGCAGACGCTCGAGCTGCTGAGCGCCAAGAGCTACCGCTGGGGGGAGCTGGTGCTCCACTACCGGACCGCGCGATGACCGACCGACGCCCGGGTCTCCGCCGGGACCGTTCCACCGCCCCTGGCGCGCACCCTTCAAGCCCTCGGGAGCGCTAGCCGGAGGTGTGGCGCCGATGCTCGATGTTCACCTCGACAGCTGGCTGCGCGAGTTCGGGCCCCGCAGCCATGAGAGGATCGCGGCCGAGACCGTCGATCAGCTCTTGGACGCGCTGGAGACGCGATACCCGCGGCTCCGGTTCAAGCTGCGCGACGAGACCGGCCAACTCCGCCGCTACGTGCGCGTGTTCGTGGACGGCGAGGACGTGAGCGGCACGACCGGGGTCGCCACGCCGCTCGCGCAGGCGGAGTCCATCGATATCCTTCATTCCATCGCCGGAGGATGAGGGAGGTTCGGGTCGTGAAGCGCGACAACAAGGTGCGGATACTG
>JASHWL010000115.1 GCA_030044105.1 Thermoplasmata archaeon | reverse complement strand
CCCTCGCGTACACCGGTGACTTCCGGGCCCACGGCCCGCGGGCCGAGGACACGCGGACCTTCCTCCGGGCCGCGGCCGAGGAGGACGTCGACGGGCTCGTGATCGAGGGCACGCGGGCCGGACCCGATCCGCGGGCCAACCTGAGCGAGGCGGGCGTGCGGTCCGGGGTCGATCGGATCCTGGCCGACCGCGCGGAGCTCGCGCTCGCCTGCACGTACCCCCGGGACGTCGACCGGCTGCTGACGCTCCACGCGGCGGCGCTCGCCGCGGACCGCACGCTCATCGTCTCCGCCCGGACCGCCCACCTGCTCGCGAGCGTCGCCCCGCGGTTCCCGAAGGGGACGATCCCGGTGCCCGGCGTCAGCGAGGGGATCCAGGTCTACGCCCGGAAGCGGCTGCGCTCCTACCTCTGGGAGCGGCCGTTCCTCGAGGGCGCCCTGTCCGCCGAGGACGTGCGCGCCCAGGGACGGCGCTACCTCCTCGCGCTGGACCTCGCGCACTTCGCCGAGCTCATCGACCTGCGACCCCCCCGGGGCGCCCCGTTCATCCACTCGATGAGCGAGCCGTTCAGCGAGGACGACGTCGACGACCAGGTGCTCCACAACTGGCTCGACCACTTCGGCCTGGCGTTCCACCAGATGCACGCGAGCGGGCACGCCTCGGGCGACGAGCTCGGTGAGATCGTACGCGCGGTCCACCCCGGCACGGTCTACCCGGTCCACACCGAGCACCCCGAGGCGTTCGCGAACCCATCGGGCGCGGTGCGGCCCCCCGAGCTGGGCGAACGGTATCCGATCGGGGGAGCGCGCCCGGCCACCGGTCGGCGGCGCGCGGAGCACGGTTAATCTTGCGCGCGCTCTCCGGCCGCGGTGCCGGACGCGCGGTGGCCCACCGGGATCCCCTCGATCGACCGGCTGCTCGGCGGGGGCCTCGAGACCGACTGCGTCACCGAGATCTACGGCGAGGGAGGCAGCGGCAAGACGATCTTCTGCCTGCAGCTGGCGATCCGCGCCGCCCGCGAGGGCCGGTGGGTGCTCTACATCGACACCGAGGGCGTCAGCGTCGACCGCCTGCGCGCCATCGCCGGCGACGAGCTCGAGCGGCTCCTCGAACGGTTCCTGCTCTCGACCCCCAAGAACCTCGAGGAACAGGGACGCGCGGTCGCGACCGCCGGCGCGCTGGCCCGGGAGGGCAAACGTCCCGTGGGGCTCCTCGTGGTCGACTCGGCGACGTTCTTCTACCGTCTCTCGCTCTCGGGCTCCGACGAGGACGAGGCCCGCCAGGCGCTGAGCCTCGAGCTCGCGGACCTGGTCGTCACCTCGATCGCGGCGGCCGTCCCGGTCGTGATCACGAACCAGGTCTGGCGGAGCCAACGGGACGGGACCCTCGAGCCGCTCGGGGGCTCGTTCCTGAACCACGCGGCGAAGACGATCCTCCGGTTCGACCGGCTGCCCGGACCGAGACGGCGCGCGGTGCTCGTGAAGCACCGCAGCCAGCCCGAAGGGTCGGCGGAGTTCCGCATCACCTCGAACGGGATCGAGGGGCCGGTCGAGGGGTAGCGTTTCGCGTCCTCTCCCGCGGCGAGTGCAACGAAGATAAGGCAGGACGTGGTCCGCGTCGCCATGCCGTCGCAGACGGAGTTCGCGGACGTCCCGACGCCGATCGGGACGTTCCGGGTCGTCTTCCAGGGCCGCGCGATCCAGGTGGTCGATCTGCTCGAGCACGGGGTGCACCAGACCGGCGTCCCGGTCGGAGCGGGGCGGCGCAAACCGCCGTTCGCGGCGGGCTCCCCGCCCCGGCAGCTCCAGGAGTACTTCCGCGGGGACCGGCACGCCTTCGAGCTCGAGCTCGACCCCGATACGGCGTCGGCCTTCGACCGGACCGTCTGGTCGAAGCTGACCGAGGTCTCGTCGGGCCGGACCACGACCTACGCCGAGCTGGCCCGTCGCTCCGGCTACCCCGGTTCGGCCCGGGCGGTCGGGGGCGCCATGGCCCGGAATCCGATCCCCATCGTCATCCCATGCCACCGGGTGATCGGCACCGGCGGGTCGATCACGGGCTACGGCCTGGGCCTCTGGCGAAAGCGCTGGCTGCTCGATCACGAGGGCGCCTGGCCGATCCGCTCGCGCTCGGCCGACGGACCCCGGAGCCGGGCCCAGCGGACGCTCGACGGGATCGTCCCGGCCCCGGCCTAGCCGCGGCCCCGGGGCTCCCCCGGGCGTACTTCCTCATCGTGCGCGGGTCGCCGACGCGGTCCGGACCCTCACCGCAAAGGGCCGCCCCGCCCTCGTCGAGGGGAATCTCTACGGGTGATCCGCGATCCTCGACCTCGAGGACGGGCTCGCGTTGCCCACGAGACCTTCGCTCTCCGCGTACCGATCGAGGTCGGTATCGCCCGGGATCGGGACCGCCCTGGGTCCTGCGGCGTGGAGGCGACCCGGGAGGTCTTCGCCCCGGCCGAGCGCGTGACGGCGGGGATCCCCCTGCCGGGGGATCGCGCCCTCGCTCCGGTCGTGGACGAGATCCTCCCTCGGGTCGCCTCAGGACCGCTCCGGCCGCCCGCACGACGGACTCCGATTACCTACTACAGCTCGTAGTCGCTTTGCCCGTGCGTCCCGGCGCCCCGTACGGACGAAGCGGGATCCGCCGAACCTACTACGGCACGTAGTTTGTTGTCTCCGTTACATACTACACGTCGTAGTAAGTAATCGCGATAAGATACTACGGTGTGTAGTAGGAACGGCCGGACGGCCGGCGCGCTTCACCCGGCGTAGTAGGCGGCGTCGTACGGCTCGGGCTTGAGCCCGCGGCGCTGGCGGATCTCCGCGACCACGTTGGTCTGGAGCTCGGGCGGGACCGGCTCGAACCCCATGGACTCGGTCGACCAGAGCACCTTGCCCGCCGTCGCGCTGCGGATGTCGGAGGCGAATCCGAACATCTCCGCGACGGGGACCTTCGCGACGACCGTCTGCAGGTCGCCGACGCTCGTCATGTCGAGGATCTCGCCCCGGCGCCGCTGGAGCTCGCGGGTCGCGCCGGCGAGCACCTCCTGCGGCACGTTCACGGTGACCTTCTGGAACGGTTCGAGCAGGATGCGGTCCCCGAGCACCATCGCGCCGTACATGCCCGAGCGGGCCGCGGGGATCGTCTGCGCCGGCCCGCGGTGGATCGAGTCCTCGTGGAGCTTCGCGTCGACCAGGCGGACCTTGAGCCCGTAGACCTTCTCGTTGGCGAGCGGACCGCGGTTCATCGCCTCCTTGAACGCGTCGATGATGAGGTCCATGGTCTCGTTGAGGTACTGGATGCCCTTCGTCACGTCGAACAGGATGTTCCCGCCCTCGACGGCGATGAGGCCCCGGCCCTCGTCGCGCGAGATCCCGAGCTGCTCCATGCGGGTGACGAGCGCGCGCGTGTCCTTGAACGACTTCCCCTGGGGAATCTCGCCCTCCTTGATCGCCTGGACGACGGCGTCGGGGAGCGGCTCGACCTCGAAGTAGAACCGGTTGTGCTTGTTGGGGGATTTCCCCTCGAACGGACCGCCGGGGTGCTGCACCAGCTCGCGGTAGACGACGATCGGCTTCGATGCCTCGATCTCGACCTTGTAATCGTTGACGATGCGGTACTGGGTGATCTCCAGGTGGAGCTCGCCCATCCCGCTGAGGAGGTGCTCGCCCGTTTCCGGGTTGATCTCGACGCGGAGGCTCGCGTCCTCCTTCGCGACCTTGCGCATGGTCTCGATGAGCTTCGGCAGGTCGGCCATCCGCTTCGGCTCGATCGCCACCGTCACGACCGGCTCGGAGACGTGGCGGATCTCCTCGAACGGGATCATGTCGGGCGCCGTCGAGGTCGTCGTGCCGGCGAAGGCGTCGGTGAGCCCGATCACCGCCCCGATGTTGCCGGCGGTGACCTCGTCGACCATGAGCCGCTCCGGGCCCATGAACAGGGAGACGTGCTGGATGCGGTTCTTGATCTTGGTGCCCACGATCTGGAGCTCCATCCCCTTCTGGAGCTTCCCCGAGAAGACCCGGCCCGTGGCGATCTCGCCCGCGTTCGGGTCCATCGTGATGTCGGTGACCATGAACGCGGTCGGCCCGTCCGCGTCCGTCGACAGCATCGCCTGGCCGACGGGGGATCCGATGTCGCCGTGCCAGATGTTCGGGATCCGGTACTTCTGCGCGATCCGCGGGCTCGGGAGGTGCTTGACGACCATGTCGAAGATCACGTCGTTGATCTTCGCCTTCTGGGCGATCTCCTTGGAGCGGCCGCTGGTGACGTACTCGATGATGTCCGGGAACTTGACGCCGGTCCGCTGCATGTACGGGACGCTGATCGCCCAGTTCTCGTAGCCCGATCCGAACGCGACCGACCCGTCCCGGGGATCGACACTCCACTCGTCGACGAACTCCTCGGGCGCCATCTTGCGGATGAGCTCGTTGACCTCGGAGATGATCAACGCGAACCGCTTCTGCAGCGAGTCGGGCGTCAGCTGCAGCTCCTTGATCGCCCGGTCGACCTTGTTGATGAACAGGACCGGCTTCACCTTCTCGCGGAGCGCCTGTCGGAGGACCGTCTCCGTCTGCGCCATCACCCCCTCGACCGCGCAGACGACCACGACCGCGCCGTCGACCGCGCGCATGGCGCGCGTGACGTCACCGCCGAAGTCGACGTGACCCGGCGTGTCGATGAGGTTGATCAGGTAGTTGTCGTTCTCGAACTCGTGGACGATCGAGACGTCCGCGTTGTTGATCGTGAGGAGCCGCGCCTGCTCCTGCTCGTCGAAGTTCAGGAGGAGCTGCTTGCCCGCGAGCTCGTTCGAGATCATCCCGGCGGCCGCGAGCAGGTTGTCGGAGAGCGTGGTCTTGCCGTGATGGATGTGGGCGACGATCCCGATATTGCGGATCTTGTCGACCTGGCGCATCATCTCGGGGATGGCCTTCGCCAGCTCGGCTCGAATGTGGGTCATGCTCCCGGTCCTCCCGACGGCCTCAACGCGCCGACTGGGCGACGCGCTCGACCTCTTCCTTGCGACCCACGGCGAAGCTCGTCAGGTTCCCGGCCGCGGCGAGCGCGATCTCGTCCGCGAGGCAGGTGTGGATCGACTTCGTGGACTTCCGGGAGGCCTGGATGGCCCCGAGCGCGAGGTTGCGGATCGCGACGTTGAGCCGGCGGGCCGGGGAGGCGTCGACGGCCCGCGGAACGCTGATCCCGCCGAACTGGAGGCGGGTGACCTCCTCGCGCGGCGCGGCGTTCTCGACCGCGTCGACCAGCAGCTGGAGCGGGTTCTTGCCCTCCCGCTGCGCGAGCTCGTCGAACGCGGCCCGCACGGTGGCGAGCGCCTTCGACTTCTTGCCGGTGAACCGACCCCCCTTCATGAGGTGGTTCGCGAGCCGCTCCACGAGGTGCATCCGCGTCTTCAGGAACGGCTTGCCCGACAGACGGCCCTCGGTGTGCGGGGCGTACACGGGATGAAGGTACAGGTAGGGGATGAGGCCGGGATCGTGGACCTCGACCCCCTCGAACGGGTACTTCCCGAACAGCGGCGGGACGGGGAACGGCGGAGGGGCCGCCGGTTGCGGGCGCTGGACGACCGGACCGGCGTCCTCGCCGCCGGTCTCGGCCGGTGGCAGCGGCTCGGGCGATCCGCTCATCGGGCCGGCTTCTCCTTGCGTCCGCGCACGAGCTCGTCGAGCGACACGCCGTTGACCTGGATCACCTTGTACCGGACGCCGGGGATGTCCCCGTACGACCGGCCCATCCGACCCCCGATGCCCTCGACGAGGACCTCGTCGTGCTCGTCGATGAAGTTGATGGCGCCGTCCCCCACCGCGAAGGCCGTCACCTGGCGGCCGTTCTTGATGAGCTGGACCTTGATGCACTTGCGGATCGCGGAGTTGGGCTGCTTCGCCTCGACCCCGACCTTCTCGATCACGATCCCGCGCGCCTGAGGGGCCCCCTCCAGCGGGTCGGATCGCTCCTTGAGGTGGAGGGTCCGACGCTTGTAGTACCGGTCCGACCAGCGCCGTCGCTGGCGGAGCGACGCGAGGCGCCCAGCGGTGTTGAGACCTGACGGCGGCGACATAGGGGCGGAAGGGGCCGAGCCACAGGGTACCCCTATTTAAGGTCCCTGCCAAGTTTCGGCGGCTTGTCGCCGGGGACGGAGCCGGCGACGCCCCCGCAGCATGTGGAACGTCCCGGCCGGTCATCCGCAGAGCGCGGGCGACGTCCGCTCGTGGCGCGCGCTCACGCACGAGATCGAACGGTGCGAGCGGTGCCCGCTCCATCGCACGCGGACCCATGTGGTGGTGTACCGCGGGGGCCTCGCCCCGCGCGTCGTGTTCGTCGGCGAAGCCCCGGGGGACGTGGAGGACCGCACCGGGTTGCCGTTCCAGGGTCGGTCGGGCCATCGGCTCGACGCGGCGATCGGGCGCCTGGGCCTCGGGCCCGAGGAGTTCGGCGTGCTCAACCTGATCAAGTGCCGGCCCCCCGCCAACCGGTACGATCCCCGGGCCGCGCACGCCTGTCGGCCCTACCTCGATCGCCAGCTCGCGTGGCTGCGGCCCCAGGTCCGGGTCACGCTCGGCGCCCACGCCCTCCGGGCGCTCGACCCGGAGGCGCCGCCCGTGATGCGGGCGGCCGGGTCGCCGCGCCGCACGCCCGACGGGCCCCTCTTCCCGATGATCCATCCGGCCGCCGCGCTCCGCTCTCGCCGATGGTCCGAGCGCTGGGAGCAGGACGTGGGCGCCCTCGGCGCCTGGCTCCGGACCCGCGCCGGGCAATCGGTTTAACTCGGGCCGAGCTTCGACGGGCGTGCCGACCTTCGACCTGTTCTTCCTCGAGGGTTCGTACCAGACCGTCGACGACCAGGTGGTCGTCGAGCTGTTCGGCCGGACGCGCGACGGCGAGCCGATGGTCGCCCGATACTACGGGTTCCGGCCGTACTTCGAGCTCACCGATCCGACCGACGCGATCCGCGAGAAGCTGCGCGCCGACCCCGAGATCATCGGCTTCGAGGAGATCACGACCTGGTACGCGGGTCGGGAGCATCCGGCGCTCAAGGTCACCCTGCACCGGCCGTTCCTGGTCCCGGAGTACCGGGAGAAGTTCCGCCGGAAGCCCGAGGAGGGCGCGGTCCTCGCCTGCGACATCCCGTTCGTCCACCGCTTCCTCTACGACAAGCACCTCGGCCTCACGCTCCAGTTCGAGGCGGAGGACGAGCCCGACGAGATCCGCCAGCGCTACACCGTGGCCCGCGTCGTCCGCATCGTCCCCGAGCCCCGGGACATCCGGCCCGCAGAGCCGTTCCGGCCGTCGCTCCGCGTGCTCTCGTTCGACATCGAGAACGCCATCCGCGAGCGGACGATCTACACCATCTGCGGCGTCGTGGAGGGCGGCCAGCTCCCGCGGCGGGAGTTCCAGATCGGGAAGAAGCCCGAGCGGGAGATCCTCGAGGAGTTCGTCCGGGTGGTCCGGGAGGAGGACCCCGACGTCCTCACCGGCTACAACATCGGCGGCTACGACTTCCCGCTGCTCCTCGAGCGCGCGGGCGCGGTGGGCCTGAAGGAGCTCGCGCTGGGCCGCGAACGCGGCGTGCCGAAGGAGATGGGAGAGCGGCTGTGGAAGATCGCCGGTCGCGTCGTGGCCGATGCCTGGTGGTCCGCTCGGCGCGAGCTGCGGCCGAAGCAGGAGACCCTGCAGTACGTCGCGCGCATCCTGCTCAACGACTCGAAGCTGGACGTCGATCGACGCAACATCACGGAGGAGTGGAACCGGGACCCGGACCGGGTGATGGAGTACTGCGAGCACGACGCGGACCTCGCGCTCCGCATCCTGCTCAAGCTCCGCTCCCTGGACAAGGCCGCGGACCTCGCGACCGTCGCGCATCTGCCGCTGGAGGAGGGCCTGAACGGGCGCACCTCGCTCTTCATCGACGCGATGCTCATCCCGGCCGCGGACGCCGCGCACGTCGGCGTGCCCACGAGCCACTACGCCGGTCGCGACTCGACGATCGAGGGCGGCTACGTGCACGAGATCAAACCGGGGCTCTACCGGTGGGTCGTCGTCCTCGACTTCAAGTCGATGTACCCGTCGATCATCATCGCGCGGAACCTCTGCTTCACGACGCTCTCCCCCGACGGGACCACGGCCGCGCCCTCGGGCGCCCGGTTCCTCGCCGCCTCCGTGCGCGAGGGGCTGATCCCGAAGATCCTCGCCGGCCTGCTCGCCGATCGCGACCGGTTCCGCCAGCTCCAGCGGACCGCCCCCACCTCCGATCTCGCGGCGTACTACGACGGGCTCCAGAACGCGGTGAAGATCCTGATGAACTCGTTCTACGGGGTGCTCGCGTCGAGCTTCTACCGGTTCACGAACAAGGAGATCGGCGCCGCCATCACCTCGTTCGCGCGGGACGCGATCACCTCGATCATCCGCGACCTGGAGCGGGACGGCCACGAGGTCGTCTACTCCGACACCGACAGCGTCTTCGTGCGCTCGCCCACGCCCACGCTCGAGGGCGCGCGCGCGTTCGGTGAGGCGGTCGCGCGCCGGTTCACGCACGAGGGGGTCACGTTCGAGTTCCAGTCGGTGTTCGAGTCGCTCTTCTCCCACGGCGCGAAGAAGCGGTACGTCGGTCGGACGGTCTGGCCGCGGGAAGAGACCGTGATCCGCGGCTACGAGAACCGCCGGTCGGACGCCTTCGACTACCAGTCGTCGGCGCTCCTCGAGGTCTTCGACCTGGTGCTCAGCGGCGACACGGACGCGGCGGTCCGCCGCTCCCGCGAACTGGTCCAGGCGGTGCGTGAGAAGACGGTCCCGATCGACCGGCTCGTGATCGCCCGCGCCGTGCGGGCCGAAGGCGAGTACAACGCGTCCACCCGGGACGCGCTCCCGTTCCTGCGCGTGTTCAAGCAGCTCCAGCAGGAAGGGTACGACGTGATCCCCGGTATGCGGGTCGCCTGGATCGTGACCGACTCGCGGAAGAGCCCGCAGGAGGTCGAGCCATGGATCGAGGGTCGCGCCTTCGCGAAGGAGCCCGACTGGGAGTACTACGCGGACCGCGTCGCGCAGACCCTCGCGCGCGTGACCGAGGTGTTCGACTGGGACGCGGCGTCGCTTCTTCGGGGGAGCCACCAGCGCCGGCTCGGCGCTCCGGACGAACCCGAGACCCCGGTCGCGTCGGGGACCCCGGCCACGCTCGACACTCCCCTCACCGACGTCGCGCGGTCCGGCCGACGCCGGACGACCAACCGGAACCTGAGCGACTGGAACTAGCCCGGCGCCGCCGCCGGCGGTCCCTCGCTCCGCTCCCCGCGCAGCGCAACGAGCGAGCCGGCGACCGCCACGGGGATCCCGATCACGCCGAGCAGCGGGATCGCGATGCCGAGCACGCCCCAGCCGAGGAGCGCGGCGAACACCGGGATGCCGGTCATCATCATCGGCGGCACGACGTAGCCGGCGTGCTGGAAGGACGCGAAGTACATCGCGTAGGCGAGGAAGAAGCTCGTGACCCCGGTCACGATCAGGAGGAGCAGCGGCCCCGGCGCGACCCGCACCAGGCCCGCGTAGCCTCCCGGGAGCGCCGCGGCGAGTACGAGGCCGACCACGCCCGCACCGAGCACCGTCTGACCGACCACGGCGCTCGCCGGCGCGTGCTCGTTCGCCCGCGCGCTGAGCAGGAAGTAGACGGCCACCGACACCGGGATCGCGACCAACAGGACGTCGTCCCACGCGTGCACGGCGACCAGCCGACCGGTACCGACGATCGCCAGCGCGCCTCCGAGGACGCAGAGCCCCATCCCCGCCCAGAGCACGCGGGACCCGAGGCGTCCCCGATAGGCGGCGATCCCCAGCGAGACGATGATCGGGGTCAGCACGACGTCGCCGATCAGCGTGAGCAGGGACGTGTCGACCGGCCCCGCGACGTACGTGGAGGCGAGGACGGCGAGCTGCATCTCGGCCAGGAGGCCGATGCGGAGCCAGGCCGCGGGATCGGCCCAGAGCGCCAGGAACGTGGCTCCGTGCCCCCCGGCCCACGCCCAGATCGCGTACGCCGCCCCGCCGAAGAGGAACGGGAGGACGAACACCGCGGAGGGAGCGGTGCCGGGCGTGACCGCGAGCACGAAGATGAAGTAGGTCGCCCAGAGCAGGGCGGCGAGGAGCGGCACGACCAGGGCCCACAGCAGATAGTGACGGTCGAGGACCACCGCGGTCCGTAACGGCCTCGTGGGATAATCGTTTGGCCGAGGGTGCGGCCGCGCCGGCGCGACTCAGGCGTATCCGGAGAATTCGACGTCGAACGCGGGCACCCGAACGCCCGATCCCCGCTCGACGTGCCCGATCTCGGAGACGTCGGGGGCCCCCGCCCGCGCGAGCCGTCGCCGGGTCTCGGCGAGACGGCGGCGATCGACCACGAGGGCGAAGCCGATCCCCATGTTGAACGTGCGGAACATCTCGGCGTCGTCGACCGGGCCGAGCGCCTGGATCCACCGGAACAGCGGAGGGACCTCGGGCCATCGGTCGAGGACGAAGGCGACCCGCGGATGGAGGCGCACGAGGTTCCGGACCCCGCCGCCGCTCAGGTGCGCCAGCCCGTGCGTGGCCGGCACGCCGGCGAGCGTGTCCGCCGGACGACTGTAGATCCGGGTCGGGACGAGCAGCTCGTCGCCGAGCGAGGCCGACGCGCCGTCGCGGGGGCGGCCGAGCGGCACGGATCGCTCGGCGAGCAGGCGACGGATCAGCGTGAACCCGTTCGCGTGCACGCCCGACGACGGGATCCCCAGTACGACGTCGCCGGGGCGGATGCGGTCGCCCAGGACGGGCCGTCGCCCGCGGGGAAAGAACCCGAGCGCGGTGCCGCCCAGATCCGTGCCGCGCACGATCCCCGGGACGACCGCGGTCTCCCCGCCCAGGAGGGCGCAGCCCGCCGCCCGGAGCCCCCGATCGATCCCGCGACCGATGCCGGCGAACGCGATCGGGTCCGGCACGCCGGCGAGGATCGTGTCCACGAGCCCGGCCGGGCGGGCGCCGACCGCGGCGAGGTCGTTGACGTTCACGGCGACCACGTCCTCCCCCACGCCCTCCCACCGGCCGAGCTCCTCGGCGAGCAGGACCTTCGTGCCGACCGTGTCCGTGGTCAGGGCCAGCGTCTCCCGGCCCACGCGGACGAGGCCCGCGAAGTGGCCCGGCGCCGCGAGGGGACGACCGTGGTCCGGCCGCGGCCGGAAGCGCACCTCCCGCAGGAGGCGCTTCAGCGCGGCGTCGCGGACGTCGACATCGACCCCGCTCCGGGCGTAGGTCCAGGCGCTCGACGCGCGGGTCGGGTCCGCCACGACGAGGGCAACCGCACCGGCGGAAATAGCCTCGGGCGCGCGGGGCCGCCTTCTATACTCCGGGCGGCGTGGGGCCGACGATGGCCCCTCCGGCGGTCCGGCGCGGCCGCTCGGAAGGGCGGGGCGAGGAGCCGTCCGAGCCGGCGCTCGTGCTCGCGGGCCGGGGGCTCGTGCGCGGCCGGCTCGAGCCGCTCGAGATCGCGATCGGGGACGACGGGCGCATCCTCTCGGTGGGGAAGATCCGGGCCGGTCCCGTCCGCCGGGACCTCGGCGATGCGGTCCTCCTTCCGGCCGCGACCGACCTGCACGTGCACTTCCGCGACCCCGGAGGACCGTCGGAGGCGGAGGACCTGAGCAGCGGGACGATCGGCGCCGCGCTGGGAGGGATCGGCCTGGTCGGCGACATGCCGAACACACGGCCGCCGGTCGTCGATCCCGAGACGGTCGCGGCGAAGTCCGGGCGGGTCCTCGGGCGGGCGGCGGTCGACGTCCTCCTGTACGCGTTCGCTCCGACGCGACGGGTCGGGGCCCTCGCGCGGTCCGCCGGCGGATTCAAGCTGTACACGAGCCCCACCACGGGCACCGAGAGGGGCATCCCTCCCGCCGAGATCCCCGGCCGGCTCGGCCTCGTGGGCGACGCGGGGCTCCCGCTGGCGGTCCACGCCGAGGACGCCGGTCGGTTCGACCCCACGGTCCTCCCGCGCGACCCGGCCGGCTGGAATGCCCACCGCCCGATCGCCGCCGAGGCGAGCGCGATCGAGGCGCTGCGGGACCCTCCGCCCGCCCTCCGCCTGCACGTGGCGCACGTCACGAACGCGGACGCCGCCGCCCTCCTTCGCGCGCGCGGGACCTCGTTCGAGGTCACGCCGCACCACCTCCTGCTCTCCGACCGGACCGGCTCGGACGCGCGGTTCAAGGTGAACCCGCCGCTGCGATCGGAGGCCGAGCGCCGGCGCCTCTGGGAGGCGTTCGCGCACGGCGAGGTGACGGCGGTCGCGAGCGATCACGCGCCGCACTCCGCGGAGGAGAAGGCGCGGCCGTTCCCCGAGGCTCCGAGCGGCGTGCCGGGCGTGGAGACCCTGCTGCCCCTGCTGCTGGCGCGCGTCCGGGCCGGCGACCTGGCGCTCGAGACGCTCGTGCGCGCGGCCTGCGACCGGCCGGCCCGGATCTTCGGCCAGCCGATCGGACGCATCGCGCCCGGCCACCGGGCGGACCTCATCGTGGTCGATTTCCGCGCCCGGCGGACCGTCGAGGCGCGCCGTCTCAGGAGCCCCTGCGGCTGGAGTCCCTTCGAAGGCCGCGAGGTGGTCCCGATCCAGGAGCACTACCGGGACGGCGAGCGCATCGTCGAGGCCGGGGAGTACGTCGGACGACCGAGCGGGAGGGTCGTTCGCCCCGAGTACGCGCCCGGGGCGGAGCCGGCCTAGGGTTCGTTCGGGGGCGGCGACGGATCGTCCACCGAGGTCGGGCGCCCCCCGGCCCGGCGGATGCGGTGGGGCGGCCAGGAGAGCGTCAGTCGGCCGGCCGCGACCAGCCCGAGGTAGATCACGCCCGCCGCCAGGGCGACCGCGAAGGCGATGTCGAGCGGCTGCACGTAGGCCAGGATCAGCGACCAGTGGCGGCCGAGCACGAGCCCGGCGTAGAGCAGGCCGAGATTCCAGGGCAGGGTCCCGAGCAGCGTGTAGAGCCCGAACCGCCACGGCGGCATGCGCGCGGTGCCGGCGGGGTAGCTGATGTAGCTGCGCACGAACGGGAGCAGCCGCGTCAGCGCGACGGTCGGCTCCCCGTGCTCCTCGAACCACCGATCGAACCGGTCGAGGTCGGACGCGCGCAGCCGGAGCCCCCCGACGCCGAACCCCGCGAGGCGCTGCCGGCCCCACCGGCCGACCGCGTAGGCGACGAAGGCACCGACCAGTGCTCCGGCGACGGAGACCGCGAGCGCGTCCCCGAGCGAGAAGGCGCCCTCCGCGACCAGGAAGCCGGTGAACGGGAGGATCACCTCGCTCGGGATCGGCGGGATCCCGAAGCTCTCGACGACCATGAGCGCGAAGAGTCCGGGGAGACCCACCGCGGCGAGGACGAACGTGATGATCGCGACGATCGACCCGATGAGGCTGAACGTCACGGGGATGCGACCTCGCTGCCCGTCGCCGGCTCAGGGTTCCGCCGACGGGTCCCACACCAGGCGGAACGGCGCGCCCAAGCGGACGTTCGTCCGGGCCGGGATCCCCTCGAAGTCGAGCGGGTTCTGGCACCCGCCGCACGAGACCGACGGGCGCCGGCGGCCCAGGGCGATCGAGAGCGCGATCCCGACCTCGATCTCCCGCGGCGGTCGGTCGGACGCGCGCACCGCCGCCCGGAGCTCGGCGAGCAACTGCTCTTCGTCGCCGGTCGCGGTCGACATCGACGCAACGACCGGGCGCGCCCACTTAAAGTCGGAGGGTCCGGAGCGGCTCAGCTCGATCCGCCCGAAGAGCCGCCCGAGCCCGCGCCGCCCGCGGACCCGCCGGCCGGGGGCTTCGGTCGCTTCAGAATCTCGGTGCTGATCTTGTCGAGCTCCGCCATGAGCGAGTCGATGTCCGGCTCGCCGGCCGCGGGCTTGGCGGCCGTCGCACCGGCGGGCGCCGCGGCCTTCGGCGGGGTCGCCCCACCCGCGGGCGGCGTGGTCGGTACGACCGGGGGCGGCGCGCTCACGTCGGACGGCGTCTCCACGTACTCCGGCGTCGCGGCCGGACCGGCGGGTCCCGAGGGCGCGCCGGCCGCGGCGGTCGCACCGGTCGCGCCCGTGGGCGGACCCTGGTAGGGCTGCACCGGCTGGGAGGGCGGGCGGCGTCCGCGCCGCATGAAGAGGAGCGCGCCGAGCAGCGCGGCGACCACAACGATCGCGATCACCGCGAGCGCCCACCAGGGAATGCCCGTACCCGCCACGCACTGGTTGTACTGGCAGTAGCTGGCCGCCGGCACCGCGCCGGCGTTGGGGGAGAGGCCGGCCGCGACGACGAGCGCGAGCATCCCGAGGCCCAGCGCCACGGGAACGATGCGGTGCGTCACGGCGGTCTGGGCCATAATCCGGGCGCCACACCGGCGTCCTTGGGCCGGGATGAGGACCGAGCGCTATAAACCTGACTGACGGCGAGGGGCGCCGTTCGAGGGTGGTCGATTATACGACGACCGCCCAACCTTACGTTCTGCCCGCACGTCCCGGCCCCGTGGCCTTCCCGTACGTGCCGGCGTTCCTCGCACTGCTGCTCGCGTACATGGTCTACTCCCAGTGGGCGCGGCTCGACTCGCGCTACCCGATCGCGGCCGCGCTGCTCCTGCTCGTCGGGACCGCGATCGTCGACGCCTCGGGCGCGGTGGGCGCGGCCGACACGCTCGCCGAGTTCGTGTTCTTCCTCCTCGCGGCGGGAGTGGTCCTGCTGCTGCTCGACCACGCCCGCGGTGCGCGGGCGGCCGCGGTCGGCTCAGCGCCGGGCGCGGGGCACGCCGAGACGCCCGATCCGCCGGAGCAGCGGCAGGGGCCGGCCGAGGAGCCCCTCGATGGCGTCGAGCAGCAGCCGGTCCCCCTCGTCCACGCTGCGGGTGAGCAGGATGACGAGCAGGAACAGTCCGGCGATCGCGAGCCCGATCACGGGGAGACTCCATAGCGGATAGTGGACCGGAGCGACCGCGAGGACCGCCGCGACCGGCACCGCCGTCACGACCAGCGGAACGACGAAGTGGGGCCGGAACGGGTGGACGCGGGTGAGCCACGCGAGCTCGATGAGCGAGAGTCCCGTGTACGCGACGTTCGCCGACGCCCAGGCGATGGCCGCTCCCGGGATCCCGTACTTCGGCACCAGCACGAACGCGAGCCCGAGGTCGAGGAGCCCGGCGACGGTCGCGTTGTACGCGAGGAGCCGGGTCTGCCCGAAGGCGACCTGGGCGTTCGCCGCCGGACCGAGGAGCGTGGTGATGAACGCCCCGACGACCACCAGCTGCAGCGGCGCGATCACGGTCGCGTAACCGGGGCCGTAGACGAAGTCGAGCGAGCGGCTGGGCAGGAAGAAGAACAGGAGCAGGAGCGGCAGCGAGAACAGGATCATCCACTTCGTGACCGTGACGTAGACCAGCTGGACCGCGCTGCGGTTGTCCGAGCGGAGGAACCGCGCCGCCACCGGCAGATAGATGTACGCCGCCGCGCCGATCCCGACCTGGAGCAGTCGGGCCAGCGTCAGGGAGACGGTGTACGTCCCGACCGCGTTCGGGTGGAACGCCCCGAGCACCAGCGTGTCCCCGCTGCCGCTGACCGTGCTCATCACGCCCACGAACAGCAGCGGGATGGCGAACGTCCACAGGCGGCCCGCCGCCCCCGCCGCGCGGGGACCCTGCGGGAGCAGTCGCGGGAGTCGGCGGACGGCGTAGATCAGGGCGAACAGCAGCGTGACGACGTTCGCGACGACGTACGCGAGCAGCGCCGACTCGTAGGTGAGCCCGATCCGGGGCGCCACGACCACGACGGCGAGGAACGCCACGAACAGGCCGGGCGGCAGGACCTGCGCGTAGAGCGCGTTCGGAACGACGTCCTCGTACCCCTGGAAGATCGCGGCGAGGAGTCCGATCACGACGGTCGTCCCGACCGCGATCGGGAACACCTCGAGCGCGGGCGCGAGCTCGGGTAGCCCGAGGGTCGAGGAGATCCACGGACCGGCGGCCCAGAGGGCGACCGACGAGGCGACCGCGGCGAAGCCGCCGATCAGGAGCGCCCCCCGAACGATGCCCCGACGCTCGTCGTCGGAGTGGACGTACGGCAGGCTGCGCGCGATCGCGCTCGGCAGCCCGAGGGTGCCGATCGCGGCGACCACGCCGACGAGGGTGAGCGCCAGCGAGAACGAGTTCCACTCCGAGGTCGTGACGCTGCGGACGACCACGACCCGCGCGACGAAGTTCAGCGCGACGTACCCGAGCGTGGCCAGCAGCAGGTAGAGGGTCCCGCGCGTGACGCTCGAGAGACCCTCTCGGGCCCCGGATTCGGTGGACACGCCCGGTCGCCCGAGCACGGGTCCATCGCGGGGCGGTAAAAGCGTGCCGTTCCGCCGGACGTTCGAGGCTCCGGGCCGAGCACCCCTTCTAGTAGGGGCCCTCGATGCGCCCCGGGTGGCGCTGCCCGGACCGCCCGGGATCGCGTGGGCGCTCGAGCTGCTGGTGTGGGCGGCGGGGGCCGCGCTCGTCGGCGAGCTGCTCCGGGGACTGTCGGCGCGCTGGGTCGGATCCTGGCGGGACCTCGACGGGCTCGAGCGGGCCCTGCTCGACCTCTACCTGGGCGGCGCGTTCATGTTCCTCCTGGCCGCGCTCCCGATCGGAGCGTTCGTCTGGCCGACGCTGCTGGGCGTGCCGACCGCCGCCGCGGTCCTGACGCTCGCGCGCGCCCTGCTCGCGCGGCGCCGGAAGAGTGGCGCGCCGGATCCGGATCGGGCGGGGGCGTGGTTCCCGCGGCCGGCGGTCCTCGTCGCCCTGCTGGCCGCGCTGGGTCTGCTCGTGTTCGAGCTGGCGATCGCCGAGTCCGCAGCGACGGGGAACACGTTCGACTCGAGCCTGCTTACGACGTGGGTCGCCCTGCTGCTGCAGCATGGCTCGATCCCCCTCTCGTACGCCCCGTACGCCTCCGTGGGCGTGCTGTACCCGCAGGGGACGACCGTCTGGCTAGGATGGGCCCAGGGGCTGTTCGGACTTCCGCCCGCGCGGACGAGCCTGCTCGTCACGCCGCTGTTCCTCGCGCTCGCGCCGCTCGGCGCGTTCGTCTTCGCCCGCCGAGCCTTCGGGGCGGACTCCGCGGCGGCCGGCGCAGCCGTGTTCGTGACGGTGGTGGGATCCTGGACGCGGGTCCTGGTCGGGGGCAGCAACGACTTCGTGCTCGCGTTCCCGCTCGTCCTCCTGCTCGCGGGGCAGGCGATCGCGTGGGCCGAGCCGTCCCGGCTCCGCGCGCCGGACGTGATCGCCTTCGGCCTGCTGGTCGGCTACTCGGCGGCGCTGAACCCCGTCGGGGCGGAGTGGCTGCTGCCTTCCGTCCTCGTCCTCGGACTCCTCGGGGGGCCCCGCGCCGGCAGGGACCTCCTCCGGTGGCTGGCCCGCTGGGTCGGCCTCGTCGCGGCGTCGGCCGTCGCGCTGATCCCCACGCTGTACGTGCTCGCCCTCGGATGGTCGAGCCCGTCGCTGACCCCCGGTGTGGCCGCGGCGCCCGCGGGGACGGTCGTGGGGATCGGCGTCGCCGGGTTCGTGGGCGGCATCGACCCGTACCTGTTCCGCCCCACCGACGTCTGGTTCTCGCCGATCCCGTTCCTCCGCGCGGAGCTGGCCGTCCTCCTCACCGCCGGCCTCGCCGTGCTGCTGCTGGGCGATCGGATCCCCGGCGTGGGCGCCTACGTCCGCCGGTTCCGGCGGTTCGTCGTGGTCGGGGCCGCGGTTCTCATCGGGCTCATCGCGGCCCTGTGGGCCGCCTCGACCGGCTGGGCTCCGGCGGTGCGCTTCGCGGAGGTGACGAACGGCCAAGAGCTCTCGATCTGGCTTTTCACGATCTACACGCTCGTGGCCGCGCTGCCGTTCCTCCTGCTGCTCGAGCGCTGGCGGGTCGCTCGACCGTCCCCGGT
>JASHWL010000114.1 GCA_030044105.1 Thermoplasmata archaeon | reverse complement strand
CCGGGGATCATGCCGCTTCCTCGTCGCCCGTATCGTCCGGCGCGTCGTCGCCGGTCGCCGAGCGGATCCGGCGCTCGAGCTCGGGGTCGGCGACCCCGACGTCCTCGCTCTCGCTCTCCGCCCCCCGGACCGAGCGTCCGCGGCGTCGGCGGCCCTCGCGGGCCCGGCGGGTCTGCTCGACGAGGTCGTCCATGAGGCCGGCCACGCCGGCGAGGAGGTTCCAGCCGGTGTGCGACGCGAAGAAGATCCCGAGGTCCGAATGGAGGCGCGCCTCCACGGTGATGTCGCTCGTCCGGTGGGTCGCGTGCGGCGCGAGGTGGAGGCTCAGGAACGTCGGACGGGCCTGCTGGGCGATGCGGCGGAGGCCGCCGGCGACCACGTGGTCGATCTCCGCGAGCAGGCCCGGGTCGCCCGAGCCGCGGAGACCCGAGACCTCGACGTAGACGTCCTCCAGGCGGGCCCGGCCGGTCGCCGGTCGCCCCTGGCCGACCACGATGCCGAGCAGCTCGGTCTGCCCGGTGATCCGGGGCGGACGACCCGGCTCGACGACGAAGACGCTCGAGATCTTCTCCCGGGTCATGGCGATCGCCGCCTCCGCCGCCGAGCTCCCGACCTCGACCGTGACCGGCGGCGCGCGCATGATCGACCCGATCTCGACCTCGAGCGCGCTCTCCCGCGCGCGCGTGTCGCGCTTGCCGCCGACGCGCGGGTGCGCCAGCAGCGAGCCCAGGTCGGCCATCCCGACGGCGCCGACCAATCGGTCCTTGCGGTCGAGCACGGGCAGCGGATGGGCCTCGAGGAGCCGGATCTGACCGAACAGGTGGCGGACGAGGTCGCTCTCGTGGACGACGAGATCGGCGGCCCGGGCGACCTGCTCGACCCGGACCCGCTGCACGGCCGGGATGGTCGGGAGCGCGCGGACGAGGTCCGTGCGGCTCACCACGCCGAGGAGTTCGCCCCGGCGGCCCACCACCGGGGCGGCGCGCAGCCCGTTGCCGAGGAGCTCCTCCGCGAGCTCCGGGAGCGGCGTCGTCGGCGTCACGAGCGGCGCGAGGGTCACGAGCCGCTCGACCTTGGTGTCGAGCGCCCAGCTCATGCGGCGGGCGATCGACTCGAACGTGATCATCCCCGTCAGGCGGGCGTTCCGCAGCACGGGGATCTCGTGGAAGCCCCGGGCCCGCATCACCCCGAGCGCCTTCGAGATCGGGGCGTCGTGGGGGAGCGTGACCGGCTTCGACGTCATCAGATCGGCCGCGGTCGGCCAGGCGAGAGCCATCGCGCCGGCGGAGGTCCGTTAGGCTATAGCGGCTGCGGACGGCGGGTCGTCAGGGAAGGTCCCGGGCCATCTGGTAGCCGTTCTCCCCGTCCGAGTAGTAGGCGCGCAGGAGGTCGATCACGGAGAAGCGGAAGCGCGTGTAGAACCGGATCGCACGGGCGTTCGAGACCCGGACCTCGAGCGTGGCCCGGCGGTAGCCGCGGTCGCGGCTCCGCTCGAGGAAGGTCGACATGAGGAGCGCGCCGATCCCCTGCGTCCGGTGGTTCCGGTCGACCGCGAACATCAGCACCCGGACCTCGCGCTCCACCTGGCTCACGCCGAGCAGGAACCCGACCGGCACGTCGTGCGGATCGGCGGCGATGAGGAACCCGTCCGGCCACTCGGCGCTCAGCGACTGGTAGAGGGACGGGTCGTAGTGCTCGCGCAGCGCGTCCGCGACGATCGCGGCCACGAACGGCACGTCGGTGGGGCGGAACCGGCGCAGGGAGACCGGCGGCCGGTCGTCCGGGAGCCGCACCGCGGGCGGCCCCGCCGCCGTGTCAGCGATACATCTCACCCGGCCCTTCGGTCTCGGCGGTCCGCATGCTCGACATCGACGCGCGTGTCTGCTCGAGGGTCTTCCGCACCTCCGCCTCGATCTGGCGGGCCTTGTCCCGGAGCGGCTTCGTGTCGAGGACCATGAGCGGCACGAGCGGGTTGATCGTCTCGATCACCTTCGCGGCGGCCCGCGCGTCCGGATAGTCCTTGTGCGCCTGCGCGACGAGGCAGAGGACGGGGGTCGTCCGCCCGATCGCCCCGAGGAGGACCCCGCCCGCGAGCCCCGTGACGACCCCGTTCGCGGCGGCGAACTGGTACTTCTCGAGGAGCGGGGCCGCGGCCCGGTTCGCCATCGCGACCACCCGCGCGTCCGCGCGCGTGTCGTCCTCGATCGGCTGGCCCTCGACCGCGACGATGAGCTGGACCCCCTTCGTCTCGGCCCAGTCGAGCAGGACCCGACCCAGCTGGTTCAGGATGCCGGCGGGCGGCTGGATGTCGGCGATCACGACCAGGAGCTGATCGCACGACCGGTCGACGCCGCAGACGAGCTTGCTGGCGTAGAACCGGACGGGGGCGCCGACGACGCCCTCCTCCATGATCACGGTCGGGGGGAACTGCTCGCTCACCATGTAGGCGACCTGGCTCATGTCGAGCGTGTGGACGAGGTAGGACGCCGCGACCGATCCCACGAGTCCGTGGGTCGGGAACCCGACCACCATCATCGCCCCCTTGAGCGACTCGTCGCGGGTGTCGACGATCCGGATCTCCTCCGCGTCCATCGGGGACCGCTCCGCGACGCGAGGGAGAGGTCCCTCGCTTTATCCCGTTTGGGCCGGCGCCGCGCGCGCCGTGCGGAGAACGTCGGGGCTATATGCCGGCGCACCCCCTTCCTCGGCAGGGACGCATGAAGGTCCTCATCACGGGCATCGACGGCTACTCGGGCTGGCCGCTGGCGCTGCACCTGCTCGCCCGGGGCCACGCGGTCGTGGGCGTCGACAGCTTCGTCACGCGGCGTCGCGTGCGCGAGGTCGGAGGCTGGTCCGCGACGCCGATCCCGTCGTTCGCGCGCCGGCAGGCCGCGGTCCGGGAGCTCCTCGGGAAGGAGATCGGGTTCTACCGCGGCGACCTCGAACGGTACGACTTCACGCGCCACGTGCTCGCGACGGAGCGCCCGGACGCGATCGTCCACCTCGCGGAGCAGCGCTCGGCGCCCTACTCGATGATCGATGTCGACCACGCGGTCCGCACGCAGGTCGGCAACCTGACCGGGACGCTCCACCTGCTCTACGCGATGCGGGAGGCGTGCCCCGACGCGCACCTGGTGAAGATGGGGACGATGGGCGAGTACGGCACGCCGAACGTCGACATTCCCGAGGGGTTCTTCGAGATCGAGTACCGGGGGCGCTCGGACCGGCTGCCGTTCCCGCGCCAGGCCGGCTCGTGGTACCACTGGAGCAAGGTGTTCGACTCGGGCGACGTGATGTTCGCCTCCCGGATCTGGAAGCTCAAGGCGACGGACGTGATGCAGGGCGTGATCTACGGGATCCGGACGCCCGAGATCACCGACCCCCGGCTCCTCACCCGGTTCGATTTCGACGAGACGTGGGGGACCGCGCTCAACCGCTTCATCGTCCAGGCGGTCCTCGGCCTCCCGATCACGCCGTACGGGAAGGGCGATCAGAAGCGCGGCTTCATCGCGCTCGAGGACTCCATGCAGTCGCTGCGGCTCGCCGTGGAGCACCCGCCGGACCGCGGCGAGTACCGCGTGTTCAACCAGTTCGACGCGGCGTACTCCGTGAACGAGCTCGCCGACGTCGCCGCCCGCATCGCGACCGAGCTCGGGCTCCACCCGACGATCGAGCACCCGCCGAACCCGCGCATCGAGGCCGAGCAGCACCACTACGCGCCGATCCACGACCACCTCGCCCGGCTCGGCTACCGGCGCACGCGGGAGCTCCCGGACGTCGTGCGCGAGATCTTCCGCGACCTCACCCGGTACCGGCGCCGCCTCGAGGCGCGGCGCCACGTGGT
>JASHWL010000113.1 GCA_030044105.1 Thermoplasmata archaeon | reverse complement strand
CTCTCGTTGCCGCCCTCCTCGGTCGAGGGCCGTCGGGGCGGCGGGCCGATCCCCGGCGCGATCTTCGGCGCCGTCGGGTTCTTCCTGCTGGGGCTCGCGCCGCTCTCGGGGATCGGTTCGACCGAGGCGGTGGCGACGGCGTACGGCGCGGCGCTGGTGGCCCTCGCCGGAGCGGTCCTGGTCTACCGCCGCCTCCGACCGATCCTCGCCGCGGTCCCGGCGCCCACGGCCGGGCGCGCCGCGCCCGCGATCCGGGAAGCCGCCCCGTACGGTCGGACCGACCGAGGGCCCGGCAGCCCACCGCCGTGAGCGTCGGCGGCCCCGACGCGCAATTTCATAAGCGAGGCCGCCTCCCGCCGGCCGCATGGCGGACTCCCGGGCCAAGACGCCCCTCGGCCGCCGGTTCCGGCACGGGCTGAGGACCTACCGCGCGTGGATCTCGGTCTTCATCCTCGCGGTCGGGATCCTCCTGACCGTCCTCGCGGTCGGCTACTTCACGCCGCTCGCGAGCGCGGGGCCGTTCCCGGCGATCAACTCCGTCACGAACACGACCGGGGCCAACTACAATCTCGTCTTCGTCGTCGTGGGGCCGATCGTCGTGATCGTCGGCGGGTACATGGTCGGGGCGTACTACGTGGCCCGCCACAAGTTCGAGCATCTCATGGTGACCAAGAGCAAGGCCGAGTTCGTGCGGAACATCCCCGAGCTCGAGACGCTGCTCTGGGACCTGACCCCCGACGACGAGCGGCGCTACGAGCAGAAGCGCGCGGAGCTCCGGGTCCGCCGGTAGACGGGCCGGCCCACGGCCGGGTTAAGTACGGTCCCCCGGTCGAAGCGCCGTGGCCGGCACCGGGGTCAGCGAGTGGGTCGAGGGCTTCCGCTTCCGTCGGCTGGAGAAGCCCGAGGAGTTCCGCCAGGTCGCCGAGGTCGAGCGCTCGGTCTTCGGTCCCGACTCGGTCGGGCTCGCGCCGTCCGTGCCGCTGCAGCGCGCGCTGCAGGACAACGGCGGCCTCGTGCTCGGCGCGTTCGCGGACATCTACCTCGCCGGGTTCACGGCCTCGACGCTCGGCTGGGACGGCACGACGCTCTACCACTACAGCCTGCTCACCGCCGTGCGCCCGGAGTACCAGAACCACCGACTGGGCCGGCAGCTGAAACTGGCCCAGCGGGACGAGGTCCTGCGGCTCGGCCTGCGCGAGGTGCGCTGGGTGCTCGACCCGCTCCTGAGCCGCGCGGCGTGGTTGGAGGTCCGCCGGCTCGGGGCGCGACCCGACCGCTACCTCCCGCACTACTACGGGCAGATCCCCGACGCGGTCAACCAGGGGCTCGAGACGGACCGGGTCCGCGTCGTCTGGTCCCTGGAGGATCCCGAGGTCGAGCGGCGGGTCGGAGGCCAGCTCCCCACGCCGGAGGACGACCGCCGGCGGTTCGAGCGCTCGACGCCCATCGTCGAGACCGAGCCCGGGGAGAGCGGGATCCGGATCCCGTCCGCCGTCGGGGAGCCGACCGGACCGAGCGCGCATCTCGAGATCCCGTTCGACCTCGCCCTCGTCCGGGAGCATGAGCCTGGCGCGCTGCGCCGCTGGCGCCACGCGGTGCGCGACGCCTTCCGCGTCGCGTCCGACCTGGGGTACACCGTCGACGACTTCGCGGTCGTCCCCGCGGCGCACGAGCGGCGGAGCTACTACTTCCTCGCGCCGGCCCCGCCGGGCCCGGCGCCTCCCGCCCCCGGGACCTGACCCGGAGGGTATATGCGCGGGCGGTCCGCTCGTCGGGAGGGGCCGCACATGCGGGTCCGCGATCGCGGCGGCCGCGTCTCGCCGGCGATCCTGGCGCTCGTCCTCGCCGCGCTCGCCGTCGGCGCGTCGGCGAGCCTGCTCGCCGGCGCGGCTGTGGCGTCGAATCCCCAACCGCAGCACTACGCCGAGCTGATCCTGCCCCTCTGGATCGTCGAGGCCGCGATCGTGGGGCTGGTGTTCGGCGGCATCGCGCTCTTCCTGTTCTTCCGCGTGGCGGGCGGCAGTTCGCCGGTGCCCGGCCGGATGATGGTCACCGCGCTGGTCGCGATGCTCGTGGCGCTGTTGATCCTGTTCGTGATCCACACCCTGGCCTACCCGACCGCCACCACGACCGGGGGCTCGGGCGACGTCGGCCCCTCGGGCTCGTCGCCGTCCAACTCCACGAACCTCTCCCACAACGGCTCGGGCCTGCCGGGCGGAGGATCGTTCCTGCAGCTCGGCCCCTCCACGCCCCCCTGGGCGCTCTTCGCCGTGATCGGAGGGATCGCGGCCGTCGTCTCCGTCGGCGTCACGGCCCCGTTCTGGTGGCGGGCGCTGCGCCGGCGCACGGCGGCCGGGGCCGGGATCGGGTCGCCGGAGGCGAAGGCCCGGGTCAAGCAGGTGATCGACGACGCGTCGGAGGCGCTCGCGGCCGGCGGGGACCTCCGGACCGTGGTCATCCAGCTGTATGCGTCGCTCCTCGTGCGCCTCGGCCCGGCGGTCGGGAACGTCGACGGCGCGACCCCGGAGGAGATCCGGGCGAGCCACCTCGTCCGGCTCGGGGTGCGCCCGGCCGCGGCGGAGACCCTCACCCGGAGCTTCGAGGAGGCCCGCTACTCCTCGCACCTCGTCTCGGACCTCACCGTCCAGCGCGTGACGATCGCGCTCCAGGAAGCGAGCGAGGACCTCGACCGGCGCCGATGAAGTCCCCGGTCGGCTGGGTCCTGCCGGCGATCGCCGCGGCGGCGGCGGCGCTCGCGGTCGTGGCGAACAAGAACCTCCCGGTCGCGGTCGCGTCGGCGGCGATCGCGGTGCTCGCCGCCTCGCTCCTGTTCGCGCAGGCGTGGTCGGCGCGTGCGCCCCCGCCGCCCGAGCTGCCCGCGGCGCTCGCGAGCGACGCCGACCGGTTGCGGCTCGCGTTCCGATCGGGCCGCATCGGCCGCGAGGAGATCGCGATCACGCTCAACCGGCTCGAGCGAAGCTTCCGGGACCCGGGGCTCGCGGCGCTGTCGCCGGCCGAGCTCGTCCGCGTTGCCAACCTGACGCCCGAGGAGTTCGTGCGGTACGTGGGGGCGGGTCTGGATCGGCTGGAGGTCGCCTCGTGAGGAGCGCCCCGGCTCCGGCCGCTCCGCTGCGGTGGCGCGCCCGCACCTTCCTCCTGGTCGGGGGCGGCCTGCTCGCGATCGCGCTCGGCGTCGCCCTGACGCAGCCCGCGCTGCTGTTCCTCGGGCTGCCGCTCCTCCTGGCGCCGCTCGGCGCGATCGTGTACGGGGCCCCGCGCCGTCCCGAGGCGACGCTGACGTGGATCGTCGACGGGAGCGGACCCACCGTCGACGTCGTGGGCCGGATCGAGGTCGCCCCGCCCGCGCGCGCGGACGACGTCGAGGTCCGCTTCGCGCGGCCCCCGGCGCTCGCCGAACGGTCGGCCCCCGGCGTCCGGCGCGAGGGGAACGCGATCGGGTTCACGCTCGCCTGGCGCGCCGAGGAGCCGACCATCGTCCCGGTCCCGGCGCCGCACGTCGTCTGGAGCGATCCGGCCGGTCTGCTCGAGCGAGAGGTCGCGATCGACGTCCCCCCGCTGGTCGTCGCACGGTACCCGCCCGAGCTCGCGCGCATCGGGACGGTCCGGCTCGAGCGGACGATCGCGCTCCCGGGCGAGACCCGATCCCGCCGGATCGGCGCGACGGGCGAGTTCTTCGGGATCCGGGAGGCGTCCCCCACCGAGCCTCCCCGGCGCGTGAACTGGCGGGCCTCGGCGCGCGCCGGCCGACTGCTCGCGAACGAGTTCCAGCTCGACCGGACCGGGGATGTCCTCCTCCTGCTCGACGCGCGGCCGAGCGGTCAGGGCCGCGCGAACGACGCGCGGCTCCTCGGCCTCGCGACGGCGGCCGCGGCCGGCGTGGCCGACGGATTCCTCCGGGAGAAGGCCCGCGTCGGGGTCGGCGTGTTCGGGGAGTTCCTGGATGCGGTGCCGCTCGCCGCCGGCCGGACCCAGCGGCTGCGGATCCGCCGGGCGCTGCTGCGGACCCGGCTCGCGACCGAGCCGGGCCCGCCCGAGCGCTGCGCGGTCGCGGTCCGCCGCCAGTTCCCGCCCGGCGTGACGACGATCCTGTTCTCGTCGCTCGCGGGCGACGAGGGCGAGCACCTGGTCACGTTCCTGCGGCGCCGGGGCTTCCCCGTGATCGTCGTGAGCCCGTCGCCGCTCCCGCTGCAGCGCCCGGATGCCGCGCTCTCCGCCGCCGAGGAGGCGCTCGTGCAGCGGATGGCCCGCCTGGTGCGCCGGGACCGTCTGGCCCGGGTCTGGCAGGAGGCCCCGGTCGTGGACTGGGAGGACTACTGGTCGCTCGCCGGTCTCGTGGACCTGCTGCAGCGGCCCGGGCGCTGGGGGCGTCGAGCGGCATGACGGACCGCCCGCCGCTTCCGCCGCTGGTCCGGACCCTCCCGACGCTGGCGGCGCTCGGGGCGCTCTCGGTCGTGCTGGCGGCGGACGCGCGC
Organism: Thermoplasmata archaeon; assembly: GCA_030044105.1. GTDB lineage: Archaea > Thermoplasmatota > Thermoplasmata > Lutacidiplasmatales > UBA184 > Lutacidiplasma. The sequence goes on along the minus strand of JASHWL010000113.1, from coordinate 3,826 downwards.
ATCGGATTCGCCGCCGGGCTCGGGATCGGACTCGCCGGGCTGGCCTTCGCCGCCCTCCTCTCCGTCGTGGGCGGAGGACGGTTCCGGCCGATCGCTCCGGCCCCGGTGCTGCTCTCGCTCGGAGCGCTGGCCGCGAGCGCCCCGTTGAGCGCGCTCGCGGAGATCACGGCGGGCGCGGCGGGCGTCGCGGTCCTCGCGTGGATCGCGAACGACCCGTTCCGCCCGCCCTGGGGCGCCCTCCGCGGCGCCCTGGGCTGGGGCGTGCCCGGGCTCGCGGTGGGCCTGGCGTGGGTCAGCTCGTTCCTGCTGCCCCCGTCGGCCGCGCCGGTCGGCGTCGCGGGAGCGCTCCTCGCCGCGACCGTGATCGCGATCGCGGTCCTCTTCGCCGAGCCCGAGCGGGCGACCGGCGGTCCGGCGTCAACCTCTTAGGAGCGGGCGCGGTGCCGGGAGCGGATCGACCTACGGTCGCTCCCGGATGCCGACGAAGGGTCCCTCTCGACTCTACGCGGACGGGTCGTCCGCCGAGGATGACGTGAGGACAACCCCGGTGTCCGACACCCCCGGTCCGGGTCAGACCGCCGAGAGGGCGAACGCCTGCGGTGACGCGGATCGTTAGGACCGGGGCACAGGGCTCCCCGGGCGGGCCTCGCGGGGGATATACGGGGGTACGGCTCGGGGGGGAGGGCCCATGAACGTGACCGACGCGCGGGCGAGCGCGGACGCCGTGCGGGCCGCCGTCGCGACCGTGGTCGTCGGCCGCGAGGTCGCGCGCGACCAGATCCTCACGGGCCTGGTCGCCGACGGGCATCTCCTGCTCGAGGACCTGCCCGGCCTGGGCAAGACGCTCCTCGCGCGCTCGTTCGCGGCGGCGCTCGGGCTGACCTTCCAGCGGATCCAGTTCACGGCCGACCTGCTGCCGCACGACATCACCGGCGGCGACGTGTTCGACGCGCGCAGCGGCTCCTTCTCGTTCCGCGAGGGGCCGATCTTCACGAACATCCTGCTCGCCGACGAGATCAACCGGGCCCCGCCGAAGGTGCAGTCCGCGCTGCTCGAGGCGATGCAGGAGTACCAGGTCACGAGCGAGCGCTCGACCTACCCGCTGCCGCGGCCGTTCCTGGTGCTCGCGACCGAGAACCCGCTCGAGCTCGAGGGGACCTACCCGCTCCCCGAGGCGCAGGTCGACCGGTTCCTGATGCGCCTGTCCGTCGGCTACCCGACGCCGGAGGAGGAGCGCGCCATCCTCGAGCGGCGGCGGGCCCGCAAGACCGAGGAAGCGACCGTGCCGGCGGCGGCCTCGGGCGACTCGTTCCGCGCGCTGCAGCGCGCGGCCGAGGACGTCGAGATCGAGGCGTCGGTGGCGGGGTACATCGTCGACCTCGTCCGCGCGACCCGCGCGGACGTGCGCGCCGAGGTCGGCGCCTCCCCGCGCGGATCGCTCGCGCTGCAGAAGCTCACGCGCGCCCGCGCGCTCCTCGCCGGCCGCGACTTCGTGCTGCCGGACGACGTGAAGGCCCTCGCGGTCCCCGCGCTCGCCCACCGCGTCATCATCAAGCCGGAGCCGTGGATCCGGGGCGTGCGCGGCGCCGAGGTCGTGCAGGCCGCGCTGGACCGGATCGCCGTGCCGAAGGTGGACTAGTCGACCGGGGGCGCCGACCGCCGGGGGGTCACGCCGCGGCGCTGAGCCGCCATTCGTAGCGCCGCACGCGTCGACGTCCGTCCTGGTACATCGAATGGTCGGGCGGGATGTCGAACTCGCCGACGAAGGTCGCCCCGATCCGCTCGAGCGTTCGTCGCGAGGCGAGGTTCGTCGGGTCGCAGGTGAGGACGAGACGGTCGAGACCGTGCGCGAGGGCGACGGGGGCGAGGAGCCGGCACGCCCGCCCCGCGTAGCCATGGCCGCGGTAGGGCGCCTCGATCTCGTAGCCGACGTGGCCCGAGGTGAGCAGATCGCGCTGGTCCTCGACGCGGCCGACGCGCAGCGAGATCCGTCCCACGGCGTAGGCGTGACCGTGCGGGGAGATCCGGAAGTGGTAGCACGGCACGTGCCGTCGCGCGGGGTCGGCGGGCTCCAGACGATCGGCCACGAGGTCGACGGTCCCGTCCGAGATCGTGCCCCACTGCCGGAACTGGAACGAAGCGGACATCTGGCTCGACCTCCGACCCGGTACGGCGTCGTGGCCGAGGAGGGATTTGAGTTCTGCCGAGACCGGGCGACGCGCGGGGAGCGTGGTCGTCAATTTCGCTCGACTTCGGGCTCATATGCCGCCCGGGCCCCCTCGGTCGTCGAGGGACCCATGGAGCCGTGGAGCAGCTTGTTCGACCTGAAGGGACGCGTGGCCGTCGTGACCGGCGGAGCGATGGGCATCGGGGCCGGAATCGCGACCCGCCTGGCGGAGCAGGGCGCCTCCGTCGTCGTGGCCGATGTGGACGAGAAGGCGGGACCCGCCGCGGTCGCGACGCTGCCGCACCCCGGCGGCGTGTCGCATCTCTTCGTCCGGACCGACGTGCGGGACGTGGCGCAGATCGACCGGCTCGTCGAGGCCGTCGTGCGGGAACGCGGACGGCTGGACATCCTGGTGAACAACGCCGGCATCTTTCCCTTCGCGCCCGCGCTCACGGTCACGCCGGACGTGTGGAACCGGGTGCTCGAGATCAACCTGCGGGGGCCGTTCTTCCTCGCGCGCCGGGCCGCGCTCCAGATGCAGAAGCAGGGAGGCGGGGGCGCCATCGTCAACATCGCGTCGATCGACGCGCTGCACCCGACGGGTAGCCTCGCTCCCTACGACGCGTCCAAGGGAGGTCTCCACATGCTGACCCGTTCCCTGGCGGTGGAGCTCGCCCCGCTCGGCATCCGCGTCAACGCGATCGCCCCGGGGTCGATCGCCACCCCGGGCGCGGCGCAGGCGATGCCGACGGCCCCCGGCGTGGACGCCGCCCAATTGATGCAGTCGTTCCTCACCCGCATCCCCCTCAAGCGGATGGGAGAGCCCGACGACATCGCGCGGGCCGCCCTGTTCCTGGCGAGCCCCGCAGCGAGCTACGTGACGGGCGTCATGCTCGTCGTGGACGGCGGCTACCTCCTCTCCTAGTTCGTCGGGCCGTTCGGCCCGGCGGAGGCGGGGGCCGCCAGCGGGCCGGCGCGCGCAGGAACCGGACGCGGCCGGTTCTTGTAGCCGGCCGCGGTACCGCGTCCATGGGAAGCGCCCCGCAGCGGATCCACCACGTGCAGATCGGCGCGCCCCCGGGTTCGGAGCCCGTCGCCCGGGCGTTCTTCGTCGGCCTCCTCGGACTGAGGGAGGTCCCCAAGCCCGCGCATCTCGCTCGCCGGGGCGGGATCTGGTTGGCCCTCGGTGACCAGCAGCTGCACGTCGGGATCCAGCAGGAGTTCCGACCCGCCCCCCAGGCCCATCCGGCCTTCGAGGTGGCCGACCTCGACGAGCTGCGACGACGGCTCACCGCCGCCGGCGTCGCGACCCGCGAGGACGAGCCGTTCCCGGGGCGACGACGGTTCTACGCCGACGACCCGTTCGGGAACCGGCTCGAGTTCCTCTCGCTCGAGATCGGAAGCGAACCGGCCGAACCGGCGCACCCCACCTCGGCGGTGGGGACCCCGCCCGGAGCGACCCGCGGGCCGATCACGCCGGCGGCGGTGCCTTCGGCGCTCCGGGAGCGAGCACGCGCGCCGCCACCGCTTCGACGACCTCGTCGGCGTCGTTCGGCATCGGGACCCGCCGGTAGCGGATCCCGTGGGACTCGGCGAACTCCCGCACCACCACGTCAAGGTCGTACAGGACCTCGAGATGGTCGAAGACGAACCCGAACG
>JASHWL010000112.1 GCA_030044105.1 Thermoplasmata archaeon | reverse complement strand
CGGGGTCCCGTGGCGGAGCCCTTGGGGATCAGCTGCTCAATGCGGGACCGGTCGGCGGCGGTGAGCGTGAGCTCCGCCGCCCCGACGTTCTCCTCGAGGAACGTGCGTCGCTTCGTGCCCGGGATCGGGACGACGTCGTCGCCCTGGGCGAGGACCCACGCGAGCGCGAGCTGCGCGGGCGTGCACCCTCGTGCGCGGGCGAGCTCGGCGAACCGGTCCACCTGGGCCAAGTTCTTCGCGAAGTTCTCTCCCTGATATCTCGGCAGTCCACGCCGGAAGTCGTTCTCGGGGAGTCCCGCCACGTCGCGGACCGCGCCGCTCAGCACGCCGCGACCGAGCGGGCTGAACGGGACGAACCCGACCCCGAGCTCTCGGCAGACGGGCAGCACGCCGTCCTCGGGGTCGCGGGTCCAGAGCGAGAACTCGCTCTGGACCGCGGAGATGGGGTGCACGGCGTGCGCCCGCCGCAGCGTCGGGCCGCTCACCTCGGAGAGTCCCAGGAATCGGACCTTGCCCTCGTGCACCAGCTCGGCCATCTCGCCGACGCTCTCCTCGATGGGCACCTCGGGGTCGACCCGGTGCAGGTAGTACAGGTCGATCTGGTCGATCCCGAGCCGTCGGAGGCTCGCCTCGCACGCCTCGCGGATGTGCTCGGGTCGGCCGTCGACGCGACGCGTCGCGCCCGATCCGGGCGGCACGAGCCCGCACTTCGTCGCGATCACCACTTCGTCCCGGCGGTCCCGCAGCGCGCGCCCCACGAGCTCCTCGTTCGTGAACGGCCCGTAGACGTCCGCCGTGTCGAAGAACGTGATGCCGAGCTCGAGCGCTCGCGCGATCGTGGCCCGGGACTCGGCGTCGTCGGGCGTGCCGTACGACATCGACATGCCCATGCAGCCGAGGCCCTCGGCCGAGACCTGGGGCCCGTGCCGGCCCAGCTGCCGCGTCCGCACGAGGCGCCCAACGTTCGGGTCCGATTAACCTCGGCGGGTCGGTGCGCCGATCCGCGCACGCATCCGAGGGACCCGGCCGTGTTTTCTCCCCGCGGGTCTGGGGTCGCGTATGGCGCGTCCCGTCGCCGCGGGGATCCTCACGATCCTCGGGGGCTTTTTCATCCTGATCGGCGGGATCGTCTTCGCCCTGATCGGCGCGGTCTTCGCCCTCTTTGGGCTCGGCAGCGTCGTGTTCACGCTCGGGCTCGCCGTCGGCCTGCTGGCGATCCTGATCGGGGTCCTGATGATCGCGATGCCGGTGGGCCACTCCGTCCTGGGAGCCCTCGCGATCGTCTGCGCCGTGGTCAGCATCCTCGTCGCGCTCGGCGGCTTCGTGCTCGGGTTTCTCCTCACGCTCGCCGGAGGGGTCCTCGCGATCCTGTGGAGGCGGGCTTCCCCTCCGTACATCGTCACGGAGGCCCGCGTCCTTCCGCCGGAGTCGCCCTGAGCAGGGCGGCGCGCCGCCTGCCTACGCCGGCGCCACGAGCGACTGGGCCGCGCGGCGCGCCGGCTCGATCAGGTAGAGCACGCCCGCGAGGAACACGAAGAGTCCTCCGATCAGCGCGAGCAGGCTGCCCCCGAACCCCAGCGCGGCCCACGCCACCACGCTGAGCACGACCAGGAGGAGGCCCGTCGTCCCCGGTCGGGCCTGCCAGCCGTGCTCGGCCAGATGTGCGAACAGGAGGACCAGACCCGCCACGACCCAGAGGATCACCGCCGCGCTCAGCGCTGCGAGCGCCGACAGGGGGGTGTGCGCGAGCGCGGCGGCCAGCGTCCCCAGGACGGCCGCCACCAGGCCACCGAGCGCGATCAGCCCGCCGCCCACCAGACCGAACAGGTGCCCGATCCCGCGTTCCGTGGTGTCCATGGTTCGGCCTCGACCCGGAGAGGACGCCCCGAATACGCGCCGGGGGGGCGGGCGTTCGGAGCGCATCTTCCCGTCGTCCGGCGACGTACATGAAGCCACGTCCCACGCGAACCGCCGGTCCGGCGAATGACGACGGACCTCGGGAAGTGGCGTGTTCGGGCGGTCGACAATCGCAGTTCGTGCCGGCTCCGTCGGTCTCGCGGCCGTCGGAGCCTCGATCGCGTCGCGCTATCCGCTGTCCCAACGATGCGCGGGATCACCCTCGGAGGCCGGGGCCTCGGGTCCTCGGATGACGCGACGGGCGGTCGGGTTCAGGCCACGCTGTACCGCGGCGACGCGCGCACCGATCGGTTGCTGCGGTAGTGCGGCTGCAGCACGTGGCGTACCCGCGCTTCGACCGTGGCGCACGATTGCCCGCACAGCGGGCAGGTCCAGGGTCCGGTCGCCGTGCCCGGGGCGACCGAGGAGGGCTCCGGGCCCCCGAGCGTCCGCTGCGACGCTCCTTCCGTTTCGTTCTTCGCTGTCATCTGGGTTTTCTCCTTCTTGGTTGGCGAAGACCTGCCGTCGAGAGTTCAACTAGCTTTGTCCCGACAGGCAATCGGCGATCCGGGGGCGGGCCGCCGCGTCCCGGCTCCCGGCGTGCTCCGCTATGGAGTTCTCCGAAAAATTCGTAGAGCTCGTCGATTCCGTCCGCTAGGGAGAGATATCCTCGGGTGGTCTCCGAGGGACGCCGGAGCGATCAGCCGATGCCGCGAGCGCCACGCTCGAGCCTCCCGCAGCCCCTGTTCGACGAGCCGGTGTTCGCGCAGGGCCGTCCCACGCCGGACCCGACGCGGTTCAAGGTCCCGCACCCCTCCGACGCCGCGCTCTACCGTCGTATCCAGGCGCTGCTCTACGAGGACGTCGTCGGCTTCCCCCGCTCCCGAGCCGCGCCGGACGAGCTCTACCGTCTCGCGACGGCCCTCGGTCCCCACGGGCCCGAGGTCGACGCGGACCTCCGCGCCTTCGGGCGGATCGTGTTCCATATGGTCGGGGACATCGGGGCCTCGACCGAGGGGAAGTATCCCGGCGAGATCCGGGTCTCCGACCGGATCACGCAGGACTGCCGGCTCGCCCCGCCGGACGACCGCCCGCAGTTCCTCTTCCTCCTCGGCGACCTGGTCTACGATTTCGGGGAGGCGCGGTACTACTACGACCAGTTCTACGACCCGTATCGGAACTATCCGGCTCCGATCTTCGCGATCCCGGGGAACCACGACTCGTTCATCGTCCCGGGCACGCCGCCGAGCGAGACGCCGCTCGTCACGTTCCAGCGGAACTTCTGCGCGCCCGAGCCGGTGGTGACGCCCGAGGCCGGCTCGCTCCACCGGACCGCCATGACGCAGCCCGGCGTCTACTTCGCGCTCGACGCCCCGTTCGTGCGGATCCTCGGGCTGTTCAGCAACGCGCTCGAGGACCCGGGCGTGATCTCAAGCCAGGGCGGCGAGTGGAAGGCGATCCCCGACGTCCAGCTCGAGTTCCTCTCCGCGCAGCTCACCCGACTGCGGGACGAGCGGTTCGAGGGAGCGGTGCTGCTCGCGACCCACCATCCGCCGTTCGCCTACGCTCCGCCGGTCGGGGGCCCCGGCGGAGGCGGCACCCACGCGAGCAGCCCGGCCATGCTCGCGCAGATCGACCGGATCTGCGCGGAGACCGGCGTCTACCCGCACGCCTTCCTCGCCGGTCACGCCCACAACTACCAGCGCTTCACACGGTCGATCGACTTTGCGAAGGGCCCCATCACGGTTCCGTTCATCGTCTGCGGGGGCGGCGGCCACGACGTCGACCCTCTGGTGCAGGCCCGAGACGGCCACGCGGGCGTCGAGCCGGCGAACGGCACCGACGTCTCCTATCTCGACCCGGACCCACAGGTGGCGGCCCACGGCCTCGTGATCGAGCACCACGATGACCGGACCTACGGGTATCTGCGGGTCACGGCCGACCCGCGCACCCTGGTGCTCGCATTCCACCCCGTCGGGACCGGCGCGATGCCGGCCGAACCGTTCGACCGGGTGGTCGTGGACCTCGCGTCGCACTCCGTGCGGCCGGGCGGAGCCCCGACCCCGCGGTCGTCGCCCGGCCGGGCCGGTGCCACCCCGCGGCGAGGCGACCGACCCGCCCGCCCGACGCGCGGCCGTTCCGGTCAGCGGTAGCTCAATCCCCGGGCGTCGGGGGGAGTCCGGCCCGAGCTCGCAGCCGACCCACCGCCTCGAGCACTTCGAGTCCGTTGCGGATCCCGATCGATCCGGACGGGAACCGCTCGGCCGCGAAGAAGGCGCGCAGCTCCCCCTCGCGACCGACCCCGATCCAGGGCAGGATGGCGTCGAGCGTGTAGGTCATCAGGTACGATCCCTCGGCGCGGTGCTCGAGCTCGCGCAGGTGCGCGCGGAGCCAGTCCCAGACCGCGCGGCCCGCGGATCGGTTCCGGGCCGCGCCCCAGGTCGCCGGGACCAGGAGGTCGGACATCCGCATCGCCTCGAGCCCGTGATCCAAGAACCGGAGGACGAGCTCGGGCGAAGGAAGGCCCTCGATCGCGTGGCATGCCTGCAGGGCCGCTTCCCCGTCCGGGCCGCTGGTCCGGCGGAGGAGCTCCTCGTGATCCTCCGGAGCGCCGTACCGGCCAGCGGCGATCGCGATCGCCTCGCGGAACGCGGGCGCCTCCCGGTCGATCCCGGGGAAGCGCGCCGCCAAGGCGCGCGCGTAGTCGTCGTCGAAGCGGACCCGGATCCGCGCCAGCCATTCGCGCGCGATGTCGTTGCCTTCCGGTTCGCCCGGCCCCGGGCGCTCGCCGAGCCGGTCGAGCTGATCCGCGGTGAACTCCCGCACGGTGGCCGAGAACCCAGGAGCGTCCCAGAGCAGCGGGCCCAGCACGAACACCGATTGCGTGACCTCCTCGATCGTCAGCAGGTCGTGGGCACCGCGGACATCCCGGACGAGATCGAGGTAGTCCTCGATCGCGAAGTCGCCCGAGAGCACGAACGCGCGGGCGTCGTGCAGGTACGCCCAGCGGTCGAGCGGGTCGGCCGCCGGGAGGCGCGCGCGCCATGCCGTGCGGAGCGCTCGATCGGGGAGCAGCCGGAAGAAGCCCGGCCGCTGCGGATCGATCCGCGCCGAGCGACCGTCCGTGTCCCGCAGGCGGATCTCGCCGGAGTCGAAGACGAGCCGTTCCTCGCGACCGTCGGCCGCGACGCGGAGCGGGATCGGCCACGGGGGCTCAGAGGCGAGACGGTTGAGGTAGGTGAACCGGCGCTGCGCCAGCACGAGGTCCGGTCCGTCCTGCCGCACCTCGATCACGGGCAGGCCGGGCCGCTCGACCCAGGCGCGCATGACCCCGACCACCCCGTGTCCCGAGCTCTCCTCGAGCGCGCGCCAGAGGTCGCCGCTCTCGGCGTTGCCGAACCGGTGTCGGCGCAGGTAGGTCGCGAGGCCCCGGCGGAACGGCTCCTCGCCGAGGTACGCCTCGATCATCCGGATCAGCCGGGCGCCCTTGAAGTAGGTGATCATGTCCGCGGTCGCCATGATCTCCTGCGGGTCGACCGAGGCGGGCTTGACCGGGTGCGTCGACTCGAGCGAGTCGGCCGGGTCCCCCCGCGCGGCGAACAGCACGAACTCGGCCCACGGATCCTCGCGGATGCCGGCCCGCTCCTCGATCCGGGCCGTGATGAACGTCGCGAACGCCTCGTTGAGCCACAGCTCGTTCCAGGCGCTCAGGGTGACCAGGTCCCCGAACCACTGGTGCGCGATCTCGTGCACGACGGTCTGCTGCGCGAACCGGCGCGCCGCCGGCGGCGTGCCGGGTCCGTAGAGATAGTGCTCCTCCGAGCCGGCGATCGCGCCCCAGTTCTCCATGCCGACCCAGAAGTCCGACAGCGCGACCAGGTGGAGCTTGGAGAGCGGGTACGGGACGTCGAAGTACTCGGCCAGCGCCCGGAGCGTCGCACGCGCGTCCCGGAGCGCCGGGCCGGCCTTCGGCGCGCTCCCCGGTGGTCCGGCGATGATCACGGGAGGCGGCTCCGCGCTGTCGGTCGCCTCCTCGAAGGGACCGACCCCGACGTAGAGCAGGTAGGTCGCCATCGGCGGCGACCGCTCGAACGCCCAGGTCCTCCGCCCGTCCCGCGGCGGCCCGCGCGTGCCGGCCGTGTTCGAGATCACGGCGAGGTCCTCGGCCGTCGTCACCCGGACCGAGAACTCCGCCTTCCGGTCGGGCCGGTCGAAGCACGGGAGCAGCCGGCGGCAGCCCTCCGGCTCCATCTGGGTGCTGAGCGCCTTGTGATCCCCGAGGTGGGAGACGAACAGCCCGGTCTGGACCTTCTCGCCGGCGCGGCCGTGGTAGCGGATCCGGATCGGGCCGGACTCCGGCTCGGCCAGCTCGATGCGCAGGATCTCCCGATCGGCCTCGACGCGGAAGAGGAGCGGCCGGCCCTCGACCTCGACCGAGTCGACCTCGAGCCCGACCAGATCGAGCTCGAGGGGCCTCGCGGACGGATAGCCCGAGATCGCGAGCGCCCCGGCGAACGTCGAGGCGGTGTAATCGACGTCCAGATCGAGGTCGTAGCGGAGCAAGGCCCGACGACACGGGAAGCTCGGGAAATCGTTTCCGGAGGCGGCCGCCGGGCCGTCGGCCGCCCCGCGGGGGTGGGCAGGCTTTTGCCGCGGGCCCGGTGCGGGCCGGCGTGCCCCCGATCGACGAGACCGACTTCGCCGTGTACCGCTATCTGGCTCCGGACGGCGCCGCGAGGTTCTGGGGCTCGCGGCGCGTGATCGATCCGCGTGCCGGGGCCCGCGAGATCTCCGAGCGCGTCGGGATCAGCGAGACCGGCGCGCGGACGCGGCTGCGATCCCTCCGGGAGCGGGGCTACCTCGGGGATGCCGAGGTGTGGCCCAATCCGTCCTTGTTCGGCGTGGAGCTGCACGTGCTGGACGTGCCCGTGGGGGAGGTCGGCGAATCGCGCCGGCTCCTCGAGGAGCTCGCGCTCGCCGAGGGCGTGACCTTCGCGCGCGACGTGCTCGATGAGCGCGATCGGACGCTCCAGGTCTACTTCGTCGCGGGCGGGCCCGCGGAGGTCCAGCGACGCGCGCGGCTCCTGGGTCGGCTCGTCGGCCGACCGGAGGTCCGCGGCCCTCGCCCCTACTTCGTCCCCCCGGCGGCGCGCCCGCTGACGCCGCTGGACTGGCGGATCCTCCGGGCGCTCCGCGCCGCGCCCGAGGGCGGGCTCCAACGGACCGCGCGAGCGGTCGGGATCAGCCTGAAGACCATGGGACGTCGGTTCCACGCGCTCCTCGACGGACGGGCAGTGTGGTGGAGTCACGGGGCGAAGGCCGTCGAATTCCCCCTGGCCTACCTTACCGTCGGCACGGACCCCGGCGCCGACGTCGACGCGCTCGCGACCCGCGTGAGCGCCGAGACGCGGACCTGGATGCCCGTCGCTTCGGACGGTCGGGGTCTCCCGCCCGGCGCGCGGCCGCCGGAGTTCGCGGGGCTGCTCCTCGCGGACTCTCCGGTCGCCGTCGAGGCCGTCGCGGGACGGCTCCTGGACCGCCCCGGCGTCGCGACCGTCCGGCGGACCTTCGCGCTCGGATCCGCGATCTACCGCGCCTGGTTCGACGAGCAGATCGCCCGCCGGACCGACTGACCGCCGCGGCTACTCGGACAGCGACTTGTTGGTCTCGCTCAACCGGCGCGCGATCTCCTCGATGATCGTCCGCAGGACCCGCGGCTGGTCCATCACGCTGCCCCAGAACTCCCAGCGGGAGAGCACGAGGCACCGCGCCGGTTCCGAGGCGACGACGTCCGCCGACCGCACCTGGTTCGTGAACAGTGCCATCTCTCCGAAGAACTGGCCGGGCCCGAGCGACGCCAGCTTCCGACTCTTGCGTCGCACCTCCACCCGGCCGTCCAGGATCAGGTAGAAGCCGAGCCCCTCGTCCCCTTCCTTCACCACGACCGCGCCCGCGGCGTACGTGCGTTCCTTCCCGTCGCGCGCGAGGCTCGCGAGCTGCTTCGGGCTCAACCCCGAGAAGATCGGAACCTTCTGCAGCCGTCGTACGGTCTCGGGGTCCCCGCTCGCTCGGAGAATCGCCATCGGCGCCCTCTACTCGAGACCGGTATATGGACCTAATCGGACCGGGACGGCTCGGGCCCGGGCGCTCAGAAGCCGCCCCCGTCGTCGACTCCCGTCGGCACGCGGAGGCGGGCCCACCAGCCGCGCCGACCGACCCGCGCCGGCTCCGGGGCTCGGACCGGCAGCGCGGCCAGCAGCGGCGCCGTGCCCGGCGCGTCGTCGCGGAGGGGCAACTCCCACAGGCGCTGGTCGCCGACCCGCGGTCGGCAGGCGATCGGCATCGCCGCCATCACCATCAGGGACTCGGGTCCGGTGCGCTCCATGGATTTTCTCCGTTCGAGCCGCTCGGGCTCTGGAGGATAGGGGGCTTCCGGCGTACATGGACCCCCCGCCGAGCGAGGCGTGGATTTCCGACCCGGCCCCCCGCGGGCTACCGAATTCGGCTCAAGAAGAGCGGAATCCGGACCCCGTCAGTACCGAACTCCGGATTCGCGCCGGGAGCCGGTCGACCCCTGGGGTCCGTGGGGTCGCCGACTCCCCGGTCGGGTGGGGACTACCGCACGGGCGCGGCGATCAGCTCTCCCGCACCGGCCGTATTCGCGTGGTCGTGCTGCTGGCAGACCACGCCCGAGGCGGGCGTGCATCCGCTCGACTGCGTGGTGTTCGTGCTCTCGCTCGCGACGGCGCTCAGCGCCACGTAGCCCACCGCCCCCACCAGGACGGTCACGACCACCAGCACCAGCGC
>JASHWL010000111.1 GCA_030044105.1 Thermoplasmata archaeon | reverse complement strand
CTCGAGGGCATCCCGGCGCTGGAAGCGGTCTTCTATCCGGGCGGAGTCTAGGCCCGGGACCGCTTCGTGGACGGCGCGCCGGAGGCCCCTCGTACTCGGCACCGCGGGCTGCTCGGGCTCGCGCTGGCGGCGGCCCTCGTCGTCGTCATCCTGCTGTCGTCCCTGCTGGGCGCGGTGCCGATCCCGCTCGAGCTCGGGTTCCGCATCCTGCTCCACGAGCTTTCGGGAGGCGCGCTCTTCCCGGCGGTCTGCGCCGGCTCGGGGTTCTCCGCGGCGGAGTGCAGCGCGCGCGTGTTCATCGTCTGGCAGCTGTACTTTCCCGAGACCCTGCTCGCGCTCCTGGTCGGGGCCGCGCTCGGCCTCTCGGGCGGCTCGCTCCAGGGGATCTTCCGCAACCCGCTGGCCGACCCGTTCCTGCTCGGGATCTCCAGCGGCGGCACGCTCGGGGCGGCGACCCTCTACGTCTACGGGATCGGCCTCGCCGACGCGGACCTGTTCCTCCCGCTCTTCGCGTTCGTCGGCTCGATCGCGACCGGCCTCGTGATCCTCGCCGTGGCCCGGGGGCGGTACGGCTCGGTCGAGACGCTGCTCCTCACGGGGGTCGCGCTCGCGAACCTCCTCTCGGCGATCCTCTCGCTGGTGCTCCTGTACAATCCGACGGGGAGCGAGCAGGTGACGTTCTGGCTCCTCGGGGGACTCGGGCTCGCCAACTGGACCGTGGACGGGCTCGCGCTCGGCACGGTCCTCGTGCTGGGCACGGTGCTCGCGCTCCACGGACGGGAGCTCAACCTGCTCCAGCTCGGCAACGACGTCGCCCAGAGCGCGGGGGTCGACGCGGCCCGCGTCCGGCGGCGGGTGCTCCTCCTCTCGTCCCTGATCACGGCGATGGCCGTCGCGTTCACGGGCATCATCGGGTTCGTCGGGCTGGTCTCGCCGCACGTCGTCCGGCGGCTCTTCGGCACCGACTACCGCATCGTGCTGCCCGGGGCGGCGGTGGTCGGGGCGATGTTCCTCCTCGCGGCCCGGGACGTCTCCTACCTGGTCTTCCCGGGGTCGGTGCTCCCCCTCGGGATCTTCACGGCCTTCGCGGGGGTCCCGTTCTTCCTCTACCTCCTCTACCGCCAGCGGCGGGCCAGCCCGATGGGGGCGGTCTGATGCCCGAGGAACCCGCGCTCCGCGCCCGGGGCCTCACGGTCCGCTTCGGCGATCGGGTCGCGCTGCGGGACGTGACCCTGGAGGTGCCGCGCGGCCAGTTCGTCGCGCTCGCCGGACCGAACGGATCCGGCAAGACGACGCTCGTCCGGGCGGCGCTCGGCTTCCTCACGCCGGACGCCGGGGACGTCGATCTCTTCGGCACCCCGGTGGAAGAGCTTCCGATCCGCGATCGGGCGCGACGCGTGGCCTGGGTCCCGCAGTTCGAGGCGCTGCGGGACGACGTGCCGCTCGGCGAGTACGTGCTCTACGGCCGGTACCCGTTCCACCGGCCGCTGGAGGCGGACTCGACCCGGGACCGCGCCGCCGCCCGCGAGGCGCTCGAGGAGGTCGGCCTCGCCGACCGCGCGACCGACGGGATCCTTTCGATCAGCGGCGGGGAGCGGCAGCGGGCGATCCTTGCGCGCGCGCTCGCCCAGGAGACGCCGCTCCTCCTGCTCGACGAGCCGACCACCCACCTCGACATCGGACACCAGATCGACCTGCTCGAACGGGTCCGCCGGCTCGCCCGGGAGCGGGCCGTGACCGTCGTGGCCGCGCTCCACGACCTCAACCTCGCGGCCCGGTACGCCGATCGGATCGTGGTGCTCCATCGGGGCCGGATCGTGGCGGACGGCGCGCCGCGCGAGGTCCTGTCGACCGAGCTCCTCGCCCGGGTCTGGGGCGTGGACGCGGAGCTGGGCGTCGACGCGGCGACGGGTCTCCCGTATCTCCTCCCGCGACGGCTCGTGGGGACCGCCCCGGCGGCCGGGACGCGGCCCTCGGTCGGGCCGGTGCACGTGGTCGGAGGCGGGGGCGCCGCGAGCCCCGTCCTCCGCGGGCTGGTCGATGCCGGGTTCGAGGTGACGGCGGGCGCCCTGCACCTCCTCGATTCCGACGCGGAGACCGCGGAGGCGCTCGGCGTCGTCGCCGCCGTGGAGGCGCCGTTCGCGCCGCTGGGGCCGGCGGTGCGCGAACGCCATCGAGCGCTGCTGGAGCGCGCGCGCGTGATCGTCGTGGCCCCGTTCGCGATCGGGCCGTCGAACCTCGCCAACCTGGAGGATGTCCGCCCCTACGCCGGGCGCACGCCGACGTTCCTGCTCGCACCGCCGGCCGCCCGGCTCGATTTCGCGGACGGCGCCGGGACCGCCGCGCGGTCGGCCCTGGTCCAGGAGGGCGCGACGATCGTGGCCGACGTGCCCGCGCTCCTCGCCCGGGTCCGCGGCGTGCTACCGCGCGCGGCGGGCGCGACCGCGGCCGGTGCGCTCGCCGAGACGTAGGAACTCGAGCTCGGGCACGTCGGGCCGGTCGAACTGCTCGAGGAGCCGCGGCAGGTCCCGGTCGGTGATCACCAGCGTCGAGTCGACGCCGAGGCGCGCGGCTTCGGCGATCCCGGCGGCCACGCCGAACCGGACGATCGGGCGGAAGGTCCGGGCGCGGCTGAGGGTGTGGTAGCCCTCGAGCCCGTAGGAGAACAGCAGGGTGTCGGGCCACCGCTCGACCAGCGCGCGGAGCTCCCGCGCGAGCTTCGGGTCCTCGAGCCGATCGCGCGGGAGCGGAACGACCCGGACCTTTCCGTACGGGAGCGGCACGATGCCCTCCAGCTCCCCGATCTCGACGAGCGCGCCGGCGGCCGCGCCGGTCCGGGCCCGTCCGCGGGAGCCGGTCCCCACGCCCGGTCGGGCCAGAAGGATCCCGTCCTTCAGCTCGAGGGTGACCGCGTCCCCGGGGGCGATCGCGTCGCCGGCGATCGCCCGGGTCGTCCGGACGATGTGGAGGCGGTCGAGCCGCTCGGCGAGGTCGTCCCGCAGGCCGCCCAGCGCGGCGTGGAGCCAGTCGCGGCCGCGCACCGTGGCCCGGTATCGGCCGTGACGGTGCTCCACGAGACCCCGGCGCGAAAGGCTCCGGAAGGTGTGCGAGGCGGCCTGCACGGTGAGGCCGAGCCGCTCGGCGATCGCGCGCAACTGGCCGATCTCGCGGGTCTCGCACTCGAACAGGAAGAGCAGGTCGCTCACCGCGCCGGACCGGCGGAGCGCGGGGAGACCGGAGCGCGGGGACGGGGCGACCCGTTCCCGGCCCGGCATCGGGCGGGCACGGACCGGCCCCTACAAGAGACCGCGGAGGGGGGTGCGCCGCCGGCGCTCAGGCGGTCGCGGAGGAACGGCGTGCGCCGGGGGCGGCGGTCTCCCGCTTGAGCTCGCGGATGCGGTCGCGGATCCGGGCCGCCTCCTCGAAGTCGAGCCGCTCGGCGGCGAGCCGCATCTCCTCCTCGAGGTTGGCGAG
>JASHWL010000110.1 GCA_030044105.1 Thermoplasmata archaeon | reverse complement strand
CTGCGCGACCCAGTCGACCGGATGGCGGAGCGCCCACCAGTACGAGGTGATCCAGCTGCCGAACGCCTCCCAGACCAGGTCCTCGTCGAGGATCTTCCGGTGCGTGAGGGTCCCGATCAGCTCGAAGAACGTCACGACCTCGATGCTCGCGATGACCCCGTGCGCCTGCTTCAGCAGCCGCTCCGCGATGTGCCGGCGCACCGAGCGCAGCCGCGTCGAGTCGAACTTGTCGCGGAGGGCCATGACCGCGTTCGCGCCGTTCAAGATCTGCGCCTGCCGGGTCTGCAGGTAGAGGAAGAGCAGGGTGCCCGTCGCGAGCGCCCAGGTGCTCAGCGCCGTCCAGAACGCGACGCTCGGCCAGTCGATGTCGACCATGCGCTCCCCCCGGGACCCGCGACCCCTCCGCTACGTCCGTCGAGGGATAGCTTCGCGCCCGCCCTACGTCCCGTGGGCGCGCACGGAGTGCCGGCGCAGCGTCGTCGCGGAGTCGAAGCGGCGGCCGCAGACCGGGCACGCCTCGCCGAGGGAAGCGCGCGGGACCGCGTGCGCCCCGGTCGGGGACCCGCGGTCGATGCCCGCGTGCGCCTCCTCCCGGTGGGCGGCGAGCGCCTCCTCCGACCGGAAGATCCGGCCGCAGTCCGAGCAGATCGCCTCGACCTCGTCGTATTCCACGTACGGCATCTGCCGCCCCCCGGGTCCGGGAAGCTCCGCCCGGCCGGGGTCCCCCGCGGTCGCGGGGGCATCGAGTTCCGGCTCTAAGTCCTTGGGGTGGGGCGCGCCGAAGCCATCAAGCGCCGCCGAGCGTCCGAATCGCGAGGTCCCGTGCGCTCCCGACCCGTCCGCGCTCCCCCGGCTCCCGTGGTCGTCCGCCCGGCCCTCCCGCGCGACCGGGAGGCGGTGCGGTCGATCTACAACGACGCGGTCGCGACCACGACGGCGACGTTCGATACCGAGCCGCGGAGCGTCGCGGCGGACCGGGCGTGGTGGTCCGCGCATCGGGCTCCGTACCTGGTCCTGGTGGCGGTCGACGCGCGCGGCGTGGTCGGCTGGGCCTCGCTGAGCGCCTGGTCGGATCGCCGGGCCTACGCCGCCACGGCCGAGGTCTCGGAGTACGTCGCCGCCGGCCACCGGGGCCGGGGCGTCGGGCGCGCCTTGCTCGGGCGCCTCGTCGGGGAGGCCGACCGTCGGGGATTCCACACCCTGCTCGCCCGGATCGCGGAGGGCAACCCCGCGAGCCAGCGCCTCCACCGCGCCTTCGGCTTCCGCCCCGTGGGCGTGATGCGCGAGGTCGGCGTCAAATTCGGGCGCCGGATCGACGTGCATCTGCTCCAGCGCCTGGGCCCTCGTCGACCGGCCCCGGGCCGGGCGGCGCGGAGGGCCCCCGGCTCCGGACGCACCCGGTCGCCTCGGGGTAACCGTCCCCTTTAATCGGGGCCCCGGCTCGGCCCCCCGATGGGCATCCCGGCCGACGTCGCCGCCGCGCTCCTCAAGGAGAACGAGTCGCACGTGTGTCCGGACACGCCGGAGGTCTGCGTCCGGATGATGGCGCTCGCCCACCTCCCGACCCGGTTCGGGGAGTACCAGGTCGCGGCGTTCTGGAACAGCCACGACCGCAAGGAGCACGCCGCGTTCGTCCACGGGAACGTCGTCGGCGCCGAGGCCGTCCCCGTGCGCATCCACTCCGAGTGCCTCACGGGCGACGCGATCGGGTCGCTGCGCTGCGACTGCCGGGACCAGCTGATCGAGTCGCTCGAGCGGATCGGCCAGATGGAGCGCGGGATCGTGCTCTACCTGCGCCAGGAGGGCCGGGGCATCGGGTTCGTCAACAAGATCCGGGCCTACCAGCTGCAGGACGATGGCTACGACACCGTCCAGGCCAACGAGGTGCTCGGGTTCCGGGCCGACGAGCGGGACTACGAGATCGCCGCGCACATGCTCGGCACGCTCAAGGTCCGGTCGATCCAGATCATGACCAACAACCCGAACAAGATGCGGGACCTCCAGGAGCACGGCGTGAAGATCGTGGGCCGGATCCCGGTCATCGTCCCGCCGAACCGGTTCGACGCCGCCTACATGGCGACCAAGCAACGGAAGCTCGGCCACCTGCTGGAGCTCGAGCAGGAAGAGGAGATGACCGACCCGTCCTCGTTCCCGTAGCCCGGCCGTCGCCGGAACAACTTTTATCTCGACCCGGCTCCCCCCGCCGCCATGGCCGGCATCGCGACCCTCCGGGCGAACCAGAACGCGACCATCGACGCGACGATCACCGCGATCAGTCCCGTGCGGAACGTGACGACCTCCCGGGGGCCGTCCCAGGTCGCCGACGCGACCCTCCAGGACGAGACCGGGACGATCACGCTCACCCTCTGGGGCGCCGACACGACCCGCTACACGGTCGGCCAGAAGATCCGCATCACCGACGGCTGGGTCAAGGACTTCCGCGGCAAGCTGCAGATCTCGATGGGCCGGTCCGGAAAGATCACGATCCAGGCGTAGCCCGCCGTCCCCGCCGCCGGGCCGGGCGCTCCCGCCGGTAGTCCGCTTCGAGCGCCGCGGCGAAGTTCTTCCACGCCCGGGTCGTCTCCCGCTCCATCGCCGCCCGGCCGACGCGCCGCGGACCGAGCGCGGTGGGCCAGCGGCGCCAGGTGAGGTCGAAGCGGGTCCGCTCCGGTCCGAGCGCGGTGAGCGCGTAGTCGAGCGTGAGCGTGCGGTAGGCGCCGACGCTCTCGGCGTGCCACGCCGCGGGGGGCCGCAGGTCGACCGCGTAGCGCGACCACCACCAGCCCCCGCCCTCGTGGTCCCCCAGGTCCTCGTAGACGACCCGGCGCGGCGCGCGGGCGAGGATGCGCCGGACGTACCGGTCCTTCTCGCGCCGCGCGTCGTCCGCTCGGTAGTCCGTGCACCAGCGGAAGACGTAGGCGATCGGCGCGCGGATCTCGACGTGCACGTGGAACGTCTGCGCCGGCCCCCGCCCCGATCGGCCCGCCATCCCCCACCCGCGGACGCGGAACCCCGCGCGGGCCAAAGGCGTTGCGTCGCGGGGAACTTCGCGTGCGTTTCCTTCTTATCCCGTGAGTCCGGTGGCCGGTCGATGTCCGACGACTCGACGTGGGATCCGGAGTGGCCGCGCCGGTTCATGGGTCAGCGCCTGGGCCGGCTGCGACGCGCGGTCGCGCTCTCGATCGTCGGGGTCGTGGGCTGGGTCAGCTTCACGCTCCTCTACGTCGCCTTCTGGGCGCACGGGTTCTCGCTCTTCCAGACCGCGGTCGTGGTGCTGGTCTCGCTGCTGGTGCTCTTCGGGGCGCTCGCGACCACCTGGGTCTCGTTCGGCCTGCGCTGGGCGCACGACTTCCTCGACTGAGCGCGCCGCCCCGGCGCGCTACGACGCGGCCGGGGCCCGGGCGGTCGCGGTGACCCACCGCTCGAACGCCTCGAAGTTGAACTCCCGTCCGAGGTAGGTGCGCACGAGCTCCGCCGCGGGCCGGGTGCTCCCGGGTGCGAGGATCTCGCGCGCGTAGCGGGCCGCGATCGTGGGGTCGGTGAGGTCCCCCTTCTCCAGGAACGGGCCGACGAGGTCGCGGGCGATCACGACCGACCAGAGGTAGGTGTAGTAGCAGGCCGAGTAGCAGTGGAGGTGGCCGAAGGCGGCCTCGAAGTGGTAGTCGCGGGGCATCGGGTCCGGCGCGTACTGGTCGAAGGTCGTCCGCAGGAGCTCGCCGACGCCGCCGGGCGGGGGCTCGTGCTCGTAGAGCTCGAGCGAGATCGCCGCGAGCGCCGTCTGGCGGAGCCACGTGGCCGACCGGCCCAGCGCCTCCGACGCCTTGAGGCGGGCGAGGGCGTCGCCGGGGATCCGCTCCCCCGAGTCGGGATCGCGAGCGAACCGGGCGAGCGTCGCCGGATCCCGGGCCCATTCCTCGAACAGCTGGCTCGGCGCCTCGACGAAGTCCCACTCGAGATGTTCCATCCCGTTGTAGATCCGTGCGGTGGCCCCGCTCAGGAGCACGTGCAAGAGGTGGCCGAACTCGTGGAAGAAGGTCACGACGTGGCTGTACTCCAGCCGGGCGGTCTCGACCGGCGTGCCCGGGTCGAGGAAGTTGCACAGGAGCGCGACCTGCGGCCGCTGGACCTCGCCGAGTCCGCGCCGCACCGGGAAGCAGGCGGCGTGGCTGAACTTCCCCTCGCGGGGGACCATGTCGAGATAGATCCGGCCGATCGGCGACCCGCCCCGGGCCACGTCGTACACGCCGACGCTCGGATGCAGCCGTCCGGCCTCCGGCGCCGGAACGAACTCCAGGCCGAAGAGCTCCCGGCAGAGCTCGAAGAGCCCGTCGCGGACCGCGCCGTAGGGCAGGAAGCGGCGCAGCGACTTGAGATCGACACCGAACTCCTCCTGGCGGATCTTCTCGTCGTAGTAGCCGAGGCCCGCGAAGAACCGGGAGTCCCACGCCTCGAGCCGGCGGGCCTCGGGGTGATCGCGCTGCTTGCGCCGCAGCACGCGGTCGACCTCGGCTCGTGCCGGGACCTGCAGGAGCCCGCGCGCCCGATCGAGCAGCGCGTGGGCCGCTTCGGTCGTCCCCACCATCTTGTCCTCGAGGGCGTACGCCGCGTAGCTGGAGTAGCCCAGCAACCGGGCGAACTCCGCCCGCTGGGCGACCAGCGCGTCGAGCACCGGGAGGTTCTCGGGGTAGGCCCGGTTCATGAACTCGTGCAGCGCCCGTCGGCGCACGTCGGGATCGTCCGCGTAGGAGAGGATGGGCCCGACGTCGGGGTACTGCGTCGTGATGCGGATCCGGCCGTCCGGGCCGGGCCGGTGCGACGCGAGGTAGTCCGCGGGCAGGCCCGCGAGCTGGCGCACGTCCTCGAGGTCGATCCAGCGGACCCGGCGTGCGATGTTCTCGAGGAACTGGTTGCCCGTCGCGTCGATCGCCCGGTTCAGCGCGAGGAGCCGCTCGCGGGTCGGCCCGTCCTTCTCGACGCCGGCGCGCCGCATGTCCCGCCGGAGCTTCTCGAGCGCGAACGCGTTCGGGGGATCGAGGGCTCCCTGCGCCAGCTCGCCGAGCCGGCCGTAGAGTCGTGCGTTGAGCCGCACCGCGTGGAAGAAGGCGTCGGCCGCCTCGGACACCTCCCGGCCGGCGGTCCGCGCCTCCGCGTCCGGATGGGCCGAGAACAGGAGGTGGCCGTGGATCCCGACGTCGCCCGCGCCCAGGAGGATCCGGTCCAGCGGCGCGAGGAAGTTCGTCTCGGTCGGCGCGCTCTCGAGCGCGAGCAGCTCGTCGAGCTGCTCCTCCGATCGGCGGAGCGCGGCCAGACCCCGGCGCCGCACCGCGTCCGCATCGAGGTCGAACGGCAGGTCGCCCAACCCCGTCCGGTCGTCGATCCGGGCTGCCTCGGGCATCGCCGGGCGGACGCCCCTCCCCTAGTTCAAACCTGCCGCGGTCCTCGCCCGGCCCCGCCGGCCGGCTCGGGCGCGAGGCGGAGACCCAGGAGCACCTCGCCGAACACGATCCGCATCCGACTGCGGAGACCCCACGCTCCCAGTCCTCCCTCCCGCCAGCCCGGCTCGGCCCGGTCGACGAGGCGGAAGCCGCGCGAACGGAACAGCGCGAGCGAGGCGGTGTTGTGCTCCTCCGCGGCCGCGTAGACCACCCGCGCCCGGGAGGCCCGGAACCAGTCGAGCGCGTCGTCGAGCAGGCGGACCCCCACGCCCCGGTGGCGCCACGGGGTGCGGACCGCGAGGTAGTAGACGTACCCGACCTCGGGGACCAGCAGCTCGAGCATCGCGACGCCCACGACCTCGCGATCCACCTCGATCGCGCGCACCCGGGCGATGTCCCGCAGCGTGCGCTTCGCATGCCACCGGTAGATCCCCTCGAAGCCGTCCCGGATGGCCGGGAGGGCGCGCTCACGGTCCGCCCCCTCGAGGTCGACGAGCCTTCCGCCGGGCACTGCAGGTTCCACGCGCCGCCCCCGCTCGGGGAGAGTCCCGGGTCCGCTTGAGCGTGCCCGCGGTCGCGCGGGCGCGCGGCGAGGGCCGGTCCGGTCGGAAGGTACCGTTCGTACGGCCGGCGCATCAACCCCGGCGCCCACGTCGCCCCCACACGATGGACGCGACCTCCCTCGCGATCGCGGTCTCGCTGCTCGGGCTCACCACCCTCCTGGCGGTGCTGACGGCCCGGGCGCTCGCGCGATTCGCGGAGACCCGCTCGCGCTCGCAGGTCATGTGGGGCAGCGGACTCGCTCTCGCCGCGGCCGCGATGGGAGTGGAGTCGGCGGTCTTCCTCGGCTCCGTGAACAGCGCGGCCCTGCAGCTCTACGTCTTCCTCTCGGCCGGCATCGTCGGCGTGCTCTCGCTCGGGGC
>JASHWL010000109.1 GCA_030044105.1 Thermoplasmata archaeon | reverse complement strand
GTCGCCCCCGAGGTCATCGGCTACACCGAGAAGTCCAACGAGTTCGTGGCCGAGTACGTGCGCGCCGACCCCGAGCGGCTGATCGCGGTCGGCGGGATCCGGCCCGACCATCCCGACCCGGCGGCGGAGATCCGGCGGCTCGCGGGCGCGCTCAAGATCCGGGGCATCAAGCTGCACCCGCCCCACCAGCTGTTCCGCCCCAACGCGTACACCGACGGGAGCCTTCCCGGGCTGCGCGCGCTCTACGGGGAGTGCGAGCGGCTCCGGCTCCCGATCATCTTCCACACCGGTACGAGCGTCTTCCCGCGCGCCCGCAACAAGTTCGGGGACCCGATGCTCGTCGAGGACGTCGCGATCGACTTCCCCGACCTCACCATCGTGCTCGCGCACGGCGGACGCCCGCTCTGGATGGAGACCGCCGTGTTCCTCGCGCGCCGGTTCCCGAACGTCTGGCTCGAGCTCTCGGGGGTGCCGCCCGCCCGGCTGCTGGAGTACTTCCCGCGCCTCCCCCAGCTCGCGGAGAAGACGGTCTTCGGGACGGATTGGCCGGGGCCCGGGGTGAAGGACATCCGCGCGAACCTCGACGCCTTCCGGGCCCTCCCGATCCCCGTCGACGCGCAGCGCCGCATCCTCGAGGAGAATCCCCTCAAGGTCTTCCCGCGGTCGCCTTCCAACTGAAATAGTGCCCACCGATGGGCGCGCCGTGACCGAGAGCCCCCGCTCGTCCGAGGACGGCGCGCCCCCCGAGACGCCCGCCCCGGAGGAGACGACGCCGGCGGTGGAGGTCGTCGAGGGAGGCGAGGAGGTCGGCCGGCTCCCCCTGCCGCGGCGCAACCGCGGCGAGTGCTTCGGGATCGCGAGCCAGCTGCTCGGGGCCGCGCGGATCCGCGTGATGTGCGAGGACAACGTCTCGCGGATGGGGCGGATCACGGGCAAGATGAAGAAGAAGATGTGGATCCGCGAGGGCGACCTCCTGATCGTGCGCCCCTGGGGTTTCCAGGAGGGCAAGGCGGACATCCTGTTCCGGTACAGCCGGACGCAGTCGCAGTACCTCGCGCGGAAGAACCTCCTGCCCGCGTCGGTCAACCTGTTCTCGACCGATACGGCTTCCAGCGCGGCGACCCCGGCGTGAGGGCGGCCGTGTGGGCGGGTTCGGCCCGGCCGCTCAGCGCCCTCGAGATGGCCGTCGTCGAGGCGAACTCGGTCGCGCTCGGCACCACGGTCGACCAGCTCATGGAGAACGCCGGCCGCGTGGTCGCCGAGGAGGCGATGCGCCACCTGCCGAGCCCGCCGGCGAGCCCCGCGGTGGTGGCCGGGAACGGCAACAACGGCGGGGACGGCACCTGCGCCGCCTACTACCTCCACCAGTGGGGCTACACGCCCGAGATCTGGATCGTCCGGCCGCCCGCCGAGATCTCGACCCGCTCGGCCCGGCGCTGCTTCGACCGGGCGGAGCGGGTCTGCCCGGTCCACGTCGGCGTCCCCCAACCGTCGGACCTCGCGGCGCGCCCGCTCATCCTCGACGGGCTCCTCGGCACCGGACAGGGCGGCCGGCTCCGATCCCCGGTGCGGGAGGCCGTGGCCGCGATCCGCGCGAGCGGCGCCCCGGTGCTGGCGATCGACGTGCCCACGGGGGTCGCGGATCCCGACGGACTGCGGCCGCCGTGGACGGTCACGCTGACGGTCCCGAAGGAGGAGATGACGCCCGGCACCTCGGGGGAGGTCACCGTGCGGGACATCGGGATGCCGCCGGATGCCTGGCGGCGCACGGGGCCCGGGGAATTCCTGTTCCTGCCGCGCTCGGTCCGCGCCGGGGACGGTCGGCGGACCGGCCGCGTCATCCTGATCGGCGGTGGCCCGTACTCGGGCGCGCCGGCGCTGGCCGCGCTCGCCGCCCTCCGCTCGGGCACGGAGCGCGCGACCGTCGTCGCCCCGGAGGGCTCCGCGGAGCGCATCCAGGCGTTCGGGCCGAACCTGGTCGTCGTGCCCCAGGGCGTCGGGCGCTTCCGCCCCACCGACGCGGAGGGGATCGTGGAGTTCGTCCGAGCCTCCCGGCCGCAGGCCCTCGTCGTCGGGATGGGGGCCGGGCACCATCCCGAGACGGTCGAGGCGCTCCGGACCGCGGAACGGAGCCTCCTCGGCGAGGTGCCGATGGTGGTCGATGCGGACGGACTCGCGGCGCTCCCCACGGCGGAGGAGATCGCCGATCACGCCGACGCGACGCTCGTCGTGACCCCGAACGGCGGCGAGTACGCGCACTACTTCGGCGGGGTCCGCTCGGCCGACGCGGGCGAGACCGGCGAGCGGGCCCGGAGGATCGCCGAGGAGCGCCGGGTCGTCCTGCTCGCGAAGGGCGACCCGGACCTGCTCTCCGACGGCGTCGCCTGGTTCGAGAACCGCCACCATCCGGGCGCGATCACGGTCGCCGGCGCGGGGGACGTCCTCGGAGGTGTCGTCGGCAGCCTGCTCGCCCAGGGGATCTACGCCCGTCACGCGGTCCGGCTCGCGGCGTGGTGGTGCGGCGAGGCGGGCGTGCGGGTCGCCTCCCACAAGGGCTACGGCCTCCTGGCGACCGACGTGCTCGAGGAGCTGCCCGCCGTGATGGTCGCGGCGCTCGCCCGACTGCGACCGGGCGCGTGAGCGCCGCTACGCGTAGCGGACCCGACCCTTGATCGTGCGGGCCCGCGCCCGCACGTCGGCGGCGCCCTTCGGATTTCCCTCGGCGTACCCCTCGAGGAACGCCCGCTCGAGCGCGTCCGACCTCGGGTGGAGGGCCTTGAGGTCCTCCTCGACGAGGTGCAGGTCGATCCCGAGCTCCTCCAGCCCCGGGCTCCGCGTCCCCATCGACAGGTCGAGGAGCGCCGGCGCGCCGCTCGGGCCGTCGGGGAAGAGCACGTTCGAACTGGTGAGGTCCCCGTGGGCGATCCCGCCGGCGTGCAGGCGCCCCAGCGCGGCGCCGAACGCACGGACCGCCCGGACGAGCTGCTCCGGCGGAAGGGCGGGGTCCTCGAGCAGCTGCTTCAGCGTCGGACCGTCGAGCCGCTCGAGCACGAGCCGGTGCTGGGCGACGTCGAGGTCGTAGACGATCGGCGTGCGGACCCCGAGCCGCCGCGCGTCGACGAGCAGCCG
>JASHWL010000108.1 GCA_030044105.1 Thermoplasmata archaeon | reverse complement strand
GTCGCGGGGTCCCGCACGAGCAGCACCTTCTCCTCCCGGAGCCGGTGGAGCACATCGGCGACCGGCGTCTCCGCCCCGATCTCGGGGAACGGCGGCTGCAGCACGCTCGCGATCGCGCGCTCGAAGACGGTCTCGTCGGCGAGCCCGCGGCGCAGGATCTCGTCCTCCTGCACGCTGCCGACGTTCTGGGTCCCGGCGAGGACGGGCATCTGGGAGATCCCGTAGTGGCGGAGCTGGGCGAGCGCGTCGCGGACCACCGTGGTCGGGTCCGCGGTCACCAGGGCCGGCGTCGGGCCCTTGCGCGCGAGGAGATCCCGGGCGGTCGACCCGATGTCGAGGAAGCCCTTCTCGCGCATCCAGTCGTCGGAGTAGAACTTGGAGAGGTACCGGTCCCCCGAGTCCGGCAGGAGCACGACCACCGTCGCGCCCTCCGGGAGCGGGCGCTTGCCCAGCCACCGCAGCGCGCCGGCGACGGCGGAGCCGGACGAGCCGCCGACGAACATCCCTTCCTCCCGGGCCAGGCGGCGGGCCATCAGGAACGACTCGCTGTCGTTCACCTCGACGAACTCGTCGAGGTACTGGAAGTGGATCGACTTCGGGATGATGTCCTCGCCGATCCCCTCCACCAGATAGGGGTGGGCGCGGATCAGTTCGTGCGTCCGGAAGTACGTCCCGAGCACCGATCCGGCCGGGTCGATCCCGACGATGCGTACCGTCGGACGATGCTCCTTGAAGTAGCGGCCAACGCCGCTCATCGTCCCCCCCGTCCCGACCGTGCCGATCACCGCGGCGAGCTCGGCGCCTCCGTCGCGGTCGATCTCGGGGCCGGTCGTCCGGTAGTGCGCTTCGGGGTTGGCCTGGTTCTCGTACTGGTTGGGATAGTACGCCCCGGGCAGCTCGCGCGACAGCCGGCGGGCGACCGAGTAGTGGCTCATCGGGTGGTCCGGGGGGACGCCCGCGGGCGTCACGACGACCCGGGCGCCGTACGCGCGCAGCAGACGGATCTTCTCGGTGCTCATCTTGTCGGGGATCACGAAGACGACGCGGTAGCCGCGCACCGCCGCGACGAGCGCGAGGCCGACCCCGGTGTTCCCGCTAGTCGCCTCGACGATCGTCCCGCCGGGCCTGAGGAGCCCTTCCTTCTCCGCGCGGTCGATCATGGCCGCGCCGATCCGGTCCTTGACCGAGCCGCCCGGGTTCAGGTACTCGAGCTTGGCGAGCACCCGGTACGGCACGCCGTACGCCACGCGGCGCAGGGGCACGACCGGCGTGTGGCCGACGAGGTCGAGGATGGACTCCGGCCGAGACCCCCCGTCGGGCATCGGGCGCGCGATGCGACCCTCGCCATAAACCGTTGCTCGACCGCGGGGCTGCGCGCGGTTTCCGCACGGTAAGTTCGTATTCGTTCGTTCGCCTCGGGCACGGCTCTTAAGCCCCCGGCGCGGTGGTACCCCTCCCGGGAGGCCCGGTGCTCGGTTCGCTCGAGACGGAAGTGCTCCTCGCCGTGCGGCGGCTCGGCGAGGCGCCGGCCCGCGACGTCCGGGAGCAGCTCAAGTCCGAGGGGACGCGGGTCGCCTACACGACGGTCGCGACGATCCTGTCGCGCCTCCACGAGAAGGGGCTCGTCCGCCGCCGCCGCGAGACCTGCCGGGGCGGCGAGCGCTACGTCTACCGGGCCGCCGAGGTCGAGCGGAAGTACCTCATCAACCTGCTTAAGGGGGTCGTGGCCATGTTCGGCCCGGCCGGCGTGGTCCACTTGAACGAGGAGATCGCGAAGCTGAACCCGTCCGAGGAGCGGGAGCTCCGCAGACGGCTCGGCCTGAACTGACGGGGGAGCGGCCTCGATGGCGATCCCGGGGGAGGGCCTGCTCTACCTTCTGGCCCTCGGCTGGGCGTCGGTGGGCGTGGGGCTCCTGGTCGCGATGCGGCGATCGACCTCCACGGTCGTGTTCCGCCTCGCGGCGGTCTTCCTCGCGCTCTGGGCGTTCGTCGCGACCACGGGTCTCGTCTGGGTCGTCGCGAACGGCGGTTGGCCGGCGATGGTCCGGCTCGCGTCGGCCCCGGCCGCGATCCTCGACCCGAGCTCCGCGGCGGTGTGGCTCCTCGGCGCGATCGGCGCCTTCGCGATCTTCCTCACCGCGTTCATCCTGAGCCAGACGGTCGGCCGCGGGTACCTCGCGGTCCGCCGGCCGCGTTCGCTCGAGTGGCCGGCCCGGCTGCCGGTGCCGCGGGTGCCCACGGACCTCCTCGCGTACGCGGCGCCGCGGGTCGAGGCGTTCTCGTTCACGCTGGTCGAGCCGGGGGGCCGTGCGCTCGTCCGTCGGCGCAACGTGATCCTCGTCTCGGACGAGCTGCTCCTCCGCCTGACCCCGGACGAGGTGGAGACCGTGGTTGCGCACGAGCTCGGCCACCTGGTCGAGCTCGACGGCCGGTACCTCACGTTCTTCCGCACGCTCGCGCGCCTCGTGCGCTGGGATCCGATCCTCGCGTACCTCGCGGACCGCCTGACCGCGCGCGAGGAGTTCCGCGCGGACCTCGACGCCGTGGCGGTCACCGGTCGGCCCCGGAGCCTCGCGCGGGCGCTG
>JASHWL010000107.1 GCA_030044105.1 Thermoplasmata archaeon | reverse complement strand
CTGCCGACGTACGTCGGCAACCTCGCGGCCGCCAACGTCGTGACCGAACCGGACTGGTACTTCCTCTGGCTGTTCAAGTTCGTCGACTTCCTGGGCGTGACGCCCGTGATCGCGGTGGCGGTCACGACGGTCCTGATCGTCTTCGTCCTCTTCCTGCCGTTCCTCGACCGATCGAAGCGGACGCACCCGCGCGACCGACCGCTGTTCATCTGGCTGATCACGAGCCTGCTCGGCTTCTTCATCGTCATGACGATCTGGGGCGGCGAGACGCCCGGCATCCAGATCGTCCCGGTCCAGATCGCCGAGACCCTGGGGCCGATCTTCGCGGTCAACGCGGTGGTCACGATCCTCTTCCACTGGCGGTACCGCCGCAGCTACCTGCGCCGGCTCGCCGCGCGGGAGGTCTCGTTCGCGGGGGTCGACGCGGCGCGCGCCCCGCCGACGGCCGTCCCGGCGATCGGGGCCGCGGAGGTGAAGGCCAGTGAGTAGCCCGGCCCCCGAGACGAAGCAGTGGCGGACGGGCGTGCTCTGGGGGATCCTCGCCGTGTTCCTCGTGCTGGGCACCGTCGGGTCCGCGGCGGTCGTGCTGGGGGTCCTCGACCTGGTCCAGGCGGACCTCTACGGGCTCGTGGCCGTGGGCGTGGGCGGCGTCACCGCCGCGCTCTCGTTCCTGTTCATGGCCGGCATCCTCTACCGGGTCGACCGGTACCGCGGCACGGCCGTGCGGAGGATCGATCTCTTTGAGTAGCCCGCCGCTGGACCGCGACGAGCTGCGGCGGCTCCGCCGCCGGGTGCTCGACCTCTACGACGCGATCACGCTGCTGATGCTGATCGGGATCGCGGTCCTGGTCGTCTACGCGGCGGTGCTCATCGGGCCGCTCACGAGCCCCGGCGCGCAGCAGTCGTTCGGGTACGCGGTCGCGCTGATGTTCCTCATGGCCGCGCTGATCGTTCACCTCATCGACCGCACCTACCGCGTCTGGCCGCTCGGCCGCCGGGTGACCCCGCCGGCGCCCGGCCCGGTGACGGTGGAGGCGCAGGCGCGGTTCCTGAAGATCCTGATCGTCGTGATCGCCGGCGCGGCGATCGCCTACCTGATCGCGGAGCTGCTCGTATGACGAACTTCGAGCAGACGTACGTCGCCATCGCCCTGATCGTGGGCCTCGCGACCTTCCTCCTCTGGGCGTTCTCCTACCACGGCACGTGGCTGGTCGGCGCGATCAAGAAGTGGCTGTTCACGACCGACCACCAGAAGATCGGCCTGATGTACATCGTCATCGGGATCGTGTTCTTCTTCATCGGTGGCATCTACGCCATCGAGATCCGCACGGACCTCGGCCTCGTGCAGGGACTCGGGCTCGACCCGCAGACGACCCTCGGGATCACCCCGGACGTCTACTCGACCCTGTTCACGATGCACGGCGTGCTGATGATCTTCATGTTCATCATGCCGACCCTCTCCGGGTTCGGCAACTACCTCGTCCCCTCGATGATCGGCTCGCGGGAGATGGCGCTCCCGCGCATCAACGCGATCGCGTTCTGGATGCTCCCGCCGGCCGGGGTCATCCTGATCCTCTCGAACGCGTACGCGGGCTGGACCGGCTACGTCCCGCTCTCCCTCGAGCCGTTCTCCCCGAACCCGTACGGGATCGACCTCTGGATCCTCGGGCTCCACATCCTCACGATCTCCTCGATGCTCGGGGCCGTGAACTTCCTCGTCACGATCCTGAAGCATCGGGCGCCCGGGGTCCACTACTGGAACATGCCTCTGTTCGTCTGGTCGATCCTGATCAACTCGGTCCTGCTGATCTTCGCGCTCCCGTCCCTCTCCATCGCCCTGACCTTCGTCCTCTCCGACCGGAACTTCGGGACGCACATCCTCGCGTCCATCGACGGCACGCCGCTCGGCGGGGCGCTGCTCTACCAGAACATCTTCTGGTTCTTCGCGCACCCCGAGGTCTACATCATGGTGTTACCGGCGTTCGGGATCCTCTCCACCATCATCCCGAAGCTCGCCCGCAAGGACATCTTCGGCTACGGGGCGATGGCGATCAGCCTGGGCGCCTTCGCCGTGCTGTCGTTCGCGGTCTGGGAGCACCACATGTTCGTCACGGGGATCGCGACGAACGTCCGGTTCGTGTTCATGCTCGCGACCATGGCGATCGCGGTCCCGAGCGCGGTGAAGACGTTCAACTGGATCGCCACCCTCTGGGGCGGCCGCATCTGGATGGCGGTCCCGATGTGGTTCTGCGTCGCGTTCATCACCGGCTTCGTGATCGGCGGTCTCTCGGGCCTGTTCCTGGCCTCGATCCCGATCGACTACCTGTACCACGGGACGTACTTCGTCGTGGCCCACTTCCACTACATCCTGCTCGGCGGGACGCTGATGGCGATCTTCGCCGGGATCTACTTCTATTTCCCGATCATCACCAAGCGCTGGTACAACCAGAGCCTGGGCCACGTCCACTTCCTGCTGACCTACGTCGGCGTGAACCTCCTCCTGTTCCCGATGTTCATCCTCGGGGCCGAGGGGATGCCCCGCCGGGTGTACACGTACCTCTGGACCGGGAACTTCCAGGCGCTCAACTTCCTCTCGACCCTCGGGGCCTACATCCTCGGGATCGGGCAGCTGGTCTTCGTCTTCAACATGGTCTACAGCTACTACGCCGGCGCGCCCGTGACGAGCCCCGACCCGTGGGGCGAGGAGCTCGCGGTCACGATCGCCGGCCCGCGCTCGGCGCCGCTCCCGTCGCCCGCCCCCTCGCCCGTGCCGACCCCGACCGCGACCTCCCGGGAGAGCTCGTAGGGCCATGCGCGGCCAGGACCTGTTCCGTTACGCGGCGGTGCTCGCGTGCATCCTCTGCTACGTCACCATCATCCTCGGCGGGAACGTGATCACGACCGACAACGGCCTCGCCTGCCCGCACTGGCCGACCTGCTTCGGCAACGGCAACTACTTCCCGACCGTGACGGGCGGCGCGGCCATCGAGTGGAGCCACCGCGTCTCGGCGTTCGTGCTCAGCGTGAGCATCCTCGGGCTCGCGCTCTTAGGGCTCGCCTTCGCGCGAGGTCGTCGGATCCTCATGCGGCTCTCGCTGCTCGCGCTGGCGCTCGTGGTCGGCGAGGCGCTGCTCGGCGGCCTCGTGATCGAGTCGTCGCTCAAGGCGGAGATCGTGCTGCTCCACCTCGCGATCGCGACCGCGCTCTTCGGCATCCTCCTCATCGTCGCGGTCCTCGCGAACCTCCGGCAGCTCCCCCGCCGCTGGATCGACTGGGCCCGACGGGCCGTAGAGGAGGCGCCGGCCGCCCGGACCTCGCCCCCGGCGGCTCCGCCGCCCCGGCCGTCCCCCGACCGCCCGATCGCCTCGGCACCGACACGGGAAGGATAAGGGCCCGCGGCGTCGGCGCGGCGGGGAACCGATGGCGTCCCAACCCGCGGCCGCGGCGACGGGCCATCCCCGGGCGCGGGACTTCGTCGCGCTCGCCAAGCCCGGCATCACGGCCCTGATCTGCCTCGTGGCCGTCGGCGGCTTCCTGCTCGCCTCCCCCGCGTCGATCGCCTGGGCGCGGCTCGCCGTCCTCGTCGTGAGCGGGGCGGCGGCCTCCGCCGGCGCCGCGATGCTGAACCACTACCTCGACCGCGACCTCGACGCCCGCATGCACCGCACGCGCAGCCGCCCGCTCCCCGACGCGCGGATCGCCCCCAGCAGTCTCGTCGCGGTCCTCGGGCTCGTGTTCCTCGGCGCCGGCGTCGGGGCGGCGACGGTCTTCCTGAACCCGCTCACCGGCTTCTCGATCTTCCTCGGCGGCCTCACCTACGTCGTCGTCTACACGGCCTTCCTCAAGCGCCGGTCGAGCTGGAACATCGTCATCGGCGGGTTCGCGGGGAGCGCCCCGGCGCTCGCGGGCAGCGCCGCCGCGGTCGGCGCGTGGACGCCCGGCGTGCTCGCCTTCGCGATCCTCGTGTTCCTCTGGACGCCGCCCCACTTCTGGAGCCTCGCCCTGCTCCTGCGGGACGACTACGCCCGGGCCGGGCTGCCGATGCTGCCGCGGATGGACGACCCCGGCTTCTCCGGCCGCGTCGTCGTCGTCTCGGCCGCCCTCCTCGTGCCGGCGGCGCTCGTGATCGGCCTCACGGGCGTGCTCGCCTGGCCGATCCTGATCGCGCTCCTCGCGCTGGGCCTCCTGTTCGTCGTCCTCACGGCCCCGCTCTGGCGGAACGTGACCCGCGCGACGGCCCGTCGCGGGTTCATCTACTCGGGACCGTACCTGCTCGCGGTCGTGCTGCTGATCGCGCTCAACGCCCCGCTCCTAAGGGTCGGCGTTCCGGCCGGATTCTGATTCCGTCGACCGTGCGGACGTCGAGCTTATCTCGGCCGGCCGGCCTCTCTACCGCGATGCCCGAGAACCGGGAGGGCGTCGAGTCCGACCGCCTGCGCACCGCCGAGAGCGCGCTGAAGCGGCTGGGATACGCCCGAGTGAGCCGCGCGAGCCGCGAGACCGAGGTCGAGCCCGCCTTCTGGGTCCAGGAGGCCGGCGTGCCGCGCCGCACGTTCCCCGTCTTCGTCCAGCCCGAGGGCGCGGTCGAGCCCGCGGGCCGGATCGAGCGCTGGGTGGCCGGGGGCGGGAGCGCCCGCGCCGCGTCCCGACGCGCGATCTTCGTGGTGCCCAGCGACCACGCGGCCGACGAGACCTGGGACCGCATCGCACGGACGCCCGGGGCCACGATCGAGTCCGAGGTGTCGTTCCTCGTCGTGCCGCCGGCGGGCCGCGCGAGCCCCGTGGGGCCGCACTTCCACCTGCGCGTCGTCGCCCCGAAGGAGGTCCTCCGCCTCGCGACCGGCGTGGTCGTGGGCCTCTTCCGACGCGCGCGCGACGCGGAGGAGCCGGGCCAGGTCGACTTCGAGGAGATGCTCGCTCTGCTCAAAGGGCGCTTCGGCATCGACGTCCCGCGATCGCTCGGCGTGCAGTCCGACGAGGACGCGCTCTTCCTGCTCTACCAGCTCGCGCTGCGCGACTCCTACGCGCCCGGCGACCCGGGCGCGAACCTCCACCTCCTGGTGCTCAAGCCCACGGGACCGGCCGCGCGGCTCCCCTGGTTCGCGGCGTAGGCCGCCGCCGGACGAACCGCGCGATTAAGAACCCGGGGGCGCTGGGCGGATCGGGACGATGGCGGACGAGACGTTCCGTACGCCGTACACGCCCACGCCCGGGGCGTCGATGCCGGGGCCCCAGGTGACGCCGGCCGAGGGCCGCCGGGACCTCCGGACGTTCTTTTGGCTCACGCTCGCGAACACGACGATCATCGCCGTCGCGGGGATCGGCGCCTGGCTCTACGTCCACCACTAGGCGGCGCGGCGGTCGCTCGGCGGGAAAGATTATCTAGGCGGCCCGGGTCGGCGCCCCGTCGGCGCGGCGTGGGGCCGTGGGGTAGCTTGGACCATCCTTCTTGCTTGGGGTGCAAGAGACTCCGATTCAAATTCGGACGGCCCCACCGGCCGCGCTCCCGGACGCCCCGCCCCCCGCTCATGTAGGGGGCCCCACTCGGGGGCCGATGCCCCGCCGCTTCGTCCGCGAGCGCCGACGCGATCCCTACTACCGCGCGGCCCAGCGCGAGGGTCTCCGCTCCCGGGCGGCGTTCAAGCTCGGGTACCTCGACGACCGGTTCCGCCTTCTCGCGCCGGG
>JASHWL010000106.1 GCA_030044105.1 Thermoplasmata archaeon | reverse complement strand
ATCCTGCGGATGGACGCCGAGTCCGCCGACCGCTGGATCGACCAGCTCGAACGCAGCGTGCCGGTCCGCTCGGCGTTCGTCGAGCTCCCGACCGGTTTCTCGGAAGCCCTGGTGTTCGGCGACACGCACGGCGACTGGCGCACCAGCCTCGAGCTCGAGCGCCGGTTCCTCGACCCCGAGGGCGGCCCGCGGCTCCTCGTCGGGCTCGGCGACTACGTCGACCGACATCCGGTCGATTGCGGCGAGGGATCGGTCGCGAACGCCGGGCTCCTGCTCGGGCTCGCCGCGAGCTACCCCGACCGCGTCTTCCTGCTCCAGGGCAACCACGAGACGACCCGCCGGATCCCGGTCATCCCCCAGACCCTCCCCGAGGAGATCGACCAGCTCTGGGGCCCGCAGATCCGCCGCTACGTCCGCTTCCTCGCGCTGCTCGAGCGCGGGCCGCTCGCCGCCGCGAGCGCGAACGGCGTCTACCTCGCCCACGCCGGATTCCCGCGCGGCCCGCTCGGACCCCGCTGGCGCGCCGACCTCGACCACGCCGACGACGATCGCCTCGCGGAGATCGTGTGGGCCGAGTGCGACCGGTCCCGGAGCCGACGCGGGGTCTCGGGCCCGTGGACCGGCGAGGACCTCACGCGCTTCCTCGCCGCCGCCCATCTCGCGCTGTTCCTGCGGGGCCACGATGCGGAGCTGACCGGCCAGCCCCTCTACGAGGGCCGCTGCCTCACGCTGCACACGACGCGGATCTACGAGCGCTACGGCGGGGTGCTGCTCGCTCGGGTCCCGCTCGACCGCCCGGTCTCCTCCGTCGCCGATCTGACGGTGGAGCACCTGCCGACGGAGGGGAAGCGGTTCCCGCCGGTCGACGGCGACTAGCCGTCGGGGGCGCCTCCGAAGAGACGCCGCTCGACCGTCCGCACGGACTCCGCGTCCGGGGCCTCCGCGTACGCCTCGAGCCGCTCCCGATTCACCTCGAGGAACGGCGGGCCTCCGCGGAATCCCTCGAGGAGCGCCCGGGCCTGGTCGCGGCGGTCGAGGAGGTACGTCGCGGCCGCCAGCGCCTCCACGGTGTTGAGCTCGGTCGGCCGGCCGAAGTGCTGGGGGTTCGTGGCGATCAGGATCGGCAGCCGACGGTGCGGCGCAGCGGGATCGATCCCGCGGGGCCCGTCCGGCAGCCGACCGCGTCGGGCGAGACGGTTCCACGAGCAGTCGACCGCGAGGATCCCGTCCCGCGCGGCCAGGGCCGCGTCGGTCGGGCTCAGCGGGCGCGACGCGTGCGGATCGAGGACGATGGGGCGGGCCCCGGTCCCGTCGGGCCGCGTCGCGAGCCGTCGGTGGAGGAGGCGCCGGCCGGTGCACGCCTTCGGATGGTCCTCGCCCTCGAGGACGATGTAGAGGCGGACCGGGGACCTAGGCGAGGGGCTGCGCGTACTCCCGGAGGATCGCATGGAACTGGCGCGTGATGGCGAGCGCGTCGTCGCGGGGCCGCTGCCAGAGGTTGCGCCCGAAGATGATCCCCGTCGCCCCGGCGTGCATGGACGCTCGGGTCTTGGCGAGCAGCTCGGGGTCGCCCACCTTCTCCCCGCCCGAGACGATCACGAGGGTCCGGCCCGCGCTCTGGACGACCTTGTGGAACGCCGCTTCCGGCGAGAGCTTCAGGGTGGAGTACGGCGCGGGGCTGTCGGCGTCCTTCGCCGAGGCGACCGGATAGTTCACCTTCACGATGTCCGCCCCGAGCTCGGTCGCGACGCGCGCCGCGTAGTCGATCGCGTAGAGACTCTCGCGCCCGCCCTTCTTGGCGACGGCCTCCCCGCGCGGGTAGGCCCAGACGATGACCGGCATCCCGAGGCGCTCCGCCTCGCTGCGGACCTCCATGAACTGCTGGAAGTCCCGGTCCTGCGCCGGCGAGCCGACGTAGAGCGTGTACCCGACTGCGTCGGCCCCGAGCCGCACCGCGTCCTCGACGGTCCCGGTGAGCCCGCTGAACGCCTCGGCGTCCGACGGGATGTTGGTCTTCCCGTTGATCTTGAGTATCAGCGGGATCTCGCCGGCGTACTGGTGGTAGTACTTCTCGGCCAGGCCGATGTGGTGCGCGATGGCACTGAAGTGGCCGTCGCGGGCGAGATTGTACTGGTAGGAGGGATCGAGCGAATCCGGGTTATCGAAGAAATCGGCCGGCCCGTGTTCGAGACCCTGGTCGATCGGGAGCACGAGGAGCGTCCCGCCCCCGGGCCCGTGATCGTAGAGGAGGCGCTTCAGCCGGGTCCGCTTCCCGGGACTCAGTCCGAGCTGCGAGAGCGCGGGGCGCGGGTAGCGGTCCGCGGCGGGGGTCGGGGACGCGGTCATCGGGGTCTGCTGCATCGTCTGGGCCGCCGGCTCGCTCATGGGGCCTCCGGGCGCGTGCACCGGTCCGAGCGATTTAACGGTTGGCGGGCGGGCCCGCGACCGACCACCGGCCACCGCCGTAGGAACGCTTAATCGAGGCGCTCCGGTACCGGGCCGGCCCGGGGGGATTCCGGGATCCGATGCGTCCGCAGGTCATCATCCTCGCGACGTTGCTGCTCAACGCGACGCTGTTCGCGGTGAACCTCACGGTCGCGCTCGTCGGGGGGAGCCGCTCGGTCCTCGCCGAGGCGATCTTCACGCTGACCGACATCGTCGGGAGCGGGCTGCTCCTCTGGGGCCTCTACCTCTCCCGACTGCCGGCGTCGCCCGCGCACCCGTTCGGGCGCGGGAAGGAGCGGTTCTTCTGGGCGTTCGTCTCGATCGTGGTCACCTTCACCGTCGCCGGTGTCCTGGTCCTCATCGACGGCCTCGACCAGGTCCTCGATCCGCGACCGATCCACTACATCCTCGAGGGGCTCCTCGTCGTCGCCGCCACGCTCGCCGTCAGCGTGGCGAGCATCCTGTTCACCCTGCGCGAGCTCCGCCTGTCGCGCATGACGCTGCGCGACCTCCTGCGGAGCGCGAACCAGGGGCTGAAGGCGATCGTCTACGGCGACCTCGTGACCGTCGGCGCGAGCTTCGTCGCCTTCGCGAGCCTCGCGATCGTGCAGCAGACGCACAGCCCGGTCGCCGACGGGGTCGGCGCGGTGACCGAAGGCGCGATCCTGATCGCCGCGGGCTTCCTCCTTTCGGCCGAGAGCCGGGAGTACCTGGTCGGCCGGGCGATGGAGCCCGCCCAGGCCCGGCGGATGCTCGAGCTCGTCCAGGCGAACCGGCACGTGGCGAAGGTGCGGAGCCTCCAGTCGATGCTGCTGGGCCCCGAGGACGCGCTCCTCGCGCTGCGGATCAACTTCCAGGACGGCCTGAACACCGATCAGCTCGAGGTCGCCATCGACGAGGTGACCGCCGCGCTCCGCGCGGAGTTCCCGGTCTTGAAGCACATCGTCATCGAGCCGGAATCGTGATCGGCGTCGTCGCCACCTGCCGCGCGTCGCGGACCCGGGCCAGGGTCAGCCCGACGAGCGCGACCGCGACCGCGCCGAAGAACAGATAGAGCCCGGCGTTGCCGAACCGGTCCTGGAGCTGCGTGGCGCCGACCAGGCCCAGCACCATCCCGAGGGAGATCGTCAGCGAGTAGATCGCCATCGTGGTGGCGCGGCTGAGCGTCTGGGCGAGGTCCGCGAGCGCGGCGAGCGCAGCCGGCCCGTACGCCAGCGCGGCGAGCCCGCTCGCTCCGACCCCGACGAGCAGCGGGATCAGCGGACCGTAGGCGAGGAGGAGCGAGGCGAAGAGCATCACGCCGACGAACCCGGTGACGCCGACGGTCATGAGGCGCATCCGACCGTAGCGGTCCGCGAGCCGCCCGAACTGCGGCTGCGAGAGCACCAGAAGGGCGCCGCCGGCCGCGATGGCGAGCGCGATGTAGAGCAGCGGGAAGCCAGTCGACTTCGCGGCGGAGCCGAAGAAGACGAGCACGTAGCCGATCAGCATGTAGATCACGAGCCAGGGCAGCGTCACCAGCAGCACGCTCCGGCGGAACGCCTGGCGGAGGATCTGGCCGGGCGGCACGCCCGGCGCGACCGGTCCGCGCGGGAGGCCGCGCGCGAGGACCCCCGCGACGGCCAGCCCCAGCACGAGGATCCCGGCCCCGAGCGCGAAGGTCCAGCCGAGCGAGGAGACCGGGAGGAGGCCGAGGATCGCGATCCCGAACGCGTAGCCCCCCAGCCAGCCCGCGAGGTTCATCGCGTCGAAGCGGCCCATCTCGAAGCCCCGCTCGTGCGAGCCCGAGCGGTCGGCGATGACCGCGAGCGTCGACGCGAGGATCGCGCCGCTCGAGATCCCGAAGAAGAAGTTGATCGCGCCGAGCTCGATCGCGTTCCGCGTCGTGGCGACGAGGGCGAACAGCCCGGCCGCGCCCGCCATCCCGCCGAACAGGACGGGGAACCGGCCCACGCGGTCCGCCACGAGCCCCGACAGGAGGACGGTGGTGAACTCGCCCACCGAGGCCATCGCGGTCACGAGTCCCACGAGCGCGGTGTCCCCCGCGGTGAGACCGCCGCTCGCGTGGCCGGCGAGGTACGTGGCGAAGACCGCCAGCGTGATGCCGAAGGCGAACCGGACGAAGAACGTCGCCTCGAACACGGCGCCGAGCGCCCGCCGGTGGACCTCGGCCGCGCGCGGGTCGGGAGCTCCGGCCACGGTCGCGCTCAGCCGACCGGGGCCGCGCGCTCGATGAGCTCGATCCAGACGTCGTTCGGGTCGAGGATGAACGCGATCCGGGACGAGCCGCCCGCGAGCCGGTAGGGCTCCTTCGCGACGCGCACGCCCTTCGCCCGGACCGTGCGCAGGAACGCGTCGAGGTCGGGCACCTCGAAGGCGAGGTGGTCGAGCTGCTCTCCGGCGTCGATCGAGCTCTTCCCTTCCCACCAGGTCAGCTCGACGCGCGCGCCCGAGAGCGGGTCGCGCACGAACGCGATCTCGGCATGGTTCTCGGGGATGGGGCGGCGCCGCTCGAACTCGAGCCCCAGGACCTCGGTGTAGAACGCCAGGCTCTCGGTGAGATCGCGCACGGTGAGGGAGGTGTGGAGGAACCGCACGGCCGTCCCGGAACGGAGGGTCGGGCCGGCCTTCTAAACCTTCGGGCCCACGTCACGGGTGGCCGAAGACGACCCGGAGCGGCGACGCGCCGACGGCCTGGTCCGGCTCGACCCGGACGAACCCCACCCGCTCGAACTGCAGGATCTCGCCGGGGAGCGCCCCCCCGAGGGCCCGCTCGCCGACGCCCGCGCGGTGCGCGCCCTCGACGTCGAGGAGGTCGACGGGCACGGCGCCCTCGACGCCGACCCACTGGAGACGCGGCAGCTTGCGGTTCTCGCGGCTGACGAACCGCGCGGCGAGCCTCCCGCCCGTCGGGGGGATCGTCGCGGGGAGCTCGATGTTCGCGAGGTCCTTCAGACGGATCGGCTCGCCGGCATGCGCGGCGAGGTCGTGCGCGGGCAGGAAGAACGACGGGCCCGCGGGCGCGACGCGCGTCCCGAGCTCCGGTCGGTCGGGGTGGTTCGCGAGGACCACGGCGTCGAGCCCCGCCGGATAGTCCTCGACGTCGACCCGCACCGGGTCCGCGACGAACGCGCGTCGCGCGCTGGTCGCATCGATCCGCTTGCGGTTCTCCGCATAGAGGGTCTCGGCCGGCACCTCGATGTCCGCGAGCGACATCCCGAACGACAGGATGAACGAACGGAGCGCGCCCATCGAGATCCCCCGCCGTTCGAGCGAGCGGAGCGACCAGGTCCGCGGGTCCGCCCAGCCGTCGTAGATCCCCTCCTTGACCTCGCGGTAGGCCTTCGACTTCGAAACCTTCGCCTCGCGCACGCGCAGGATGCCCCAGTGCAGGAACGGGGGACCCGGCACGCCGAGGAGGTCCCAGACGTACCGCTGCATGCGATCCTCGATCACGAGGTCCTTGCCGCGCAGCACGTGCGTCACGCCCAGCTCGACATCGTCCACCGCCCACGAGAACTCGAGCAACGGCCAGACCCGGTACCGGTGCCCGACGCGGGGATGGTCGAGGTCGGAGATGCGGAAGAGCACCCGGTCGCGGAACGCCGGATCCGGATCCGCGAGGTCGGTCTTCAGGCGGAGGACCGCCTCGCCCGGTGCGTAGGCGCCCTCGAGCATGCGCCGCCACGCGTCGCGGGCCTCGCCGGGCGTCTGCGTCCGTTCGGGGCAGGGCAGCCCCTGGGCGCGCCGTTCGCGCAGGAGCTCGGGAGGGCACCGGCACACGTAGGCGGCGCCCCGGTCGATCACGCGCTCGGCCCACGGGTAGAAGTGGGGGACCCGGTCCGACTTGTACACGACCGAGTCGGGACGCACGCCGGCGAGCTCGAGGTCCCCGAGGATGAGATCGAAGAACTCCCGCTCGACCCGCTTCTCCTCGGACCCCGGCGTGTCGTCGAACACCAGCAGCAGGCGACCGCGGTACCGCTCCCGGTAGTACTGGTGGGTGTACAGCATGCGACCGTGCCCGATGTGCAGCACGCCGCTCGGGAACGGGGCCATCCGGAGGACGACCTTGCCGGGTTCGGCGCCCGGCAGCTCGGGGAAGTCGGCCCCCTCCGCGCGCGCCTCCCGGGGGCGCGCCGGCTCGGGTCCTCCGAGCGCGGCCAGCTCGCCCGCGACCTGGTCCGCGGAAAGCGCGCCCACCTCGGCCACGACCGAGTCGACGAGCGCCCGCAGCTCCTCGGCCCGGGGCCGCAGCGTCGCGTCGGACGCGAGCAGCCGCGCGAGGATCGGACCGGCCCGTGGCGTCCCGCCGTGGGTCCGAGCGTTCTCGAGCGCGAGTCGGCGGATGCGGACCGCGAGCTCCGAGAGCGAGGACACGGTCCGCCCGACGGGCGCTCGGATTAAAGGGGTTCGCGCCGGCCCGGCGGGGCGGGCCGCGCCGGCGGGCGCTCGCCCGCCCGGCCCATCTTCTCCGCCACGGCATCGGCGAGGGTGATCTCGCCCCGGAGGACGGCGTGCGCCGAGCTGCGGGAGATGGTCACGAGGCCGCCGCTCCCTTCCCGGCTCATCCGCTGGAGGTTCGCGATCTCCCCGGCGGTGAACGTGGTCGGCAGCCGCTCCTGGACGGATCGGCCGAGGCCGCGGGCGATCGAACGCGCCGCCGCCGGGTCCCGACGGGGCCGCCGGTGGCCGCGGGGCGTGGTGCCCTGCTCGTCGACGATCTCGACCCAGCGGTGATGCGTCAGGAGTTCGTTGACGAGCCGGTTCCGTCGGGGCGGGTCGCCCGATCCGACCCGGAAGACCACGTGCCGGGCGGGGAACTGCCGGCGCAGATGCGTCGCGAACGATCCCGCCGCCTCCGGTGAGTCGAGGACGCCTTCCCCGATGCATCGCGCGCCCGCGAAGATCGCGTAGCCGGGGCGCGGTCCCGGGTCGATGCCGACCACGAGGTCCTCGCCGGCCCGGCCGGCGCCGAGCGCGTGCTCCACCGCCGCCGTCAGGGCCCGGTGGTCCGCGTCCTCGCCCACGGCGAGCACCCGGGGATGCGCGATCGAGGGCGCCTCCTCGACCGAGGTCAGCACCACCGCGACCCGGTCCGGGATCCGCTGTCCGGGCAGAAGACTGACCGACGTCAGCCGTCGCTCCCGCAGAAAACCCGCGAGCTCGCTGTAGAGCGCGGGGTTCCGGGTGATGAGCGCGACCGACCGAGGTCTCAACGTGGTACCAGACGGTGATATACGCACTTAATCTTGCCCCCGCCGTGCCGGCCTGTCTCCACTGCGGCGAGCTCGCGCCGGAGGGCGCGCTCTTCTGCGCCAAGTGCGGCTTCACGCTGCCGCAGGTCGACGCGTCCGTGCCGCCGCCCCCACCCCCGCCGCCGCTGCGCTCGGCCTCCGCCGCGGGGTCGCCCGGCGGTGCGGCCGCGCCGCCCCCTCCTCCGCCCCCGCCCACGCCGGGACGCCCGGCCACCGCCTGGGCCGCCCCGCCCGCGGCGCCGGCCTCGGTCGCGTATCCGATCCCGGCCCCCGTGCTCGGGACCGGTCCGATCCCGGCGCCGCCGTCCGGGAAGTACTGCGTCCGGTGCCGGACCATCATCTCGCGGTCCGCCGTGTACTGTCCGGTATGCCAGCAGCCCCAAACCACGGCGTAAAGCGCGGGGGCCGACGGGGCCGCCGCACGTCCGCGATGCGACGGGTCGCCCGCGACCGGATCGACGTGCTCTTCGCGCTGGCGGAGAGTGAGGCGGGCTCCGGGGGCTACGCGCTGGCCGACCGGTACGTCGCGCTCGCGCGCCGGATCGGCACGCGCTACAACGTCCGGCTGCTTCCCGAGTACCGCGAACGGTACTGCCGCGGGTGCTCACGGTTCTGGATCGAGGGGCGCACCGTGCGCACCCGCTTCCGGGCCGGTCGTCGGGTTCGGACCTGCCTCGCCTGCGGCCGGGTCCGCCGGGTCCCGCTCCGCCCGACCCGCTCTCGGACCGTCGGCACGACGGAGTCCCTCGAGCCGTTCGGGAGAGCGCGCGAGCCGGTGCCCGCCGATCTCGGAGACGAGGACGCCTTGGACGACCTCGCCGAGAACGACGGAGCAGAAGAAGAATAAGCGAGACTCCTTGCCGGGCGGGCGCGCCGGGGTGGCCGAGCGGCCAAAGGCGGCAGACTCAAGATCTGCTCTCGCAGGAGTTCCCAGGTTCGAATCCTGGCCCCGGCAGCTTTCCGTGATGCATGCGCGGAAGTTCCGCTCGGCGGTCCACGCCGCCTCGCCCGGGAAACGCAGGGGACACGCCCGTCGTGTGGTGTGCGCCGTCTCCACGACGACCCCGGGGGTCGCTCCGGCCCCGAGACTAGGCCCCGACGCGCCAGGACGGGTAGAGCGGCCGCAGCTCCTCGGACCTGGACCGCCAATTCGGGAGAGGGCCCCCGGACCGCTGGGCTTCGAGCCGGTCGAGGAATGCATGCATCCCCGCGGCGAAGCCGAGGGCGGTCGGCCGGTGCAGGCCGGCGAAAACGACGGTGAGAACGGTCCCGCTTCCCTCGGGGGCGAGCTCCCATCGGATGCGCGCGTTCTCGCCGCCGGGGAGCTCGGGCCGCGGATCGGCCTTCCATTCGTGCTCGAAGACCCGGGGAGGGTCCCACGTGAGGATCCTCCCCACGACGTGGAATCGGGAGGGCCCGCTCACCAGATCCACCTCGCCTCCCTCGCGCGGGTCGATCCGGGCCCGAGTGAGGTACCACACCGCCAACTGCTCCGGGTCGGTAATGGCCTTCCAGACGGTCTCCGGAGGGTCCGGAAAGTGTCGCTCGTAGGTCAGGCTGGCGAGATCGCCTTGGTAGGAAACTCGTCCCAGGTGGGAGCGCGGGTCCGGCGGGCTCTTCCGTTCACTCATTCCTTCTTCGGCGGTCCACTCTCCGCTGCGTCAGGTACTCCGAAAGGGATTCGAGGCGCGCGTCGATGAACCGTGCGTACGGCCGAAGCCACACCGCCACATCTTGGAGACCTTCCCTCCGGATCGAATAGATCCGCTGCTGGGCCCGACGATGGACGTTCACCAGCCCGGCTTCGCGCAGCACGCGCAAATGGCGGGAGACCGCCGGTTGCACCAGCTGCGGGAACGCGTCCGCCAGCTCTCCCGCTCGTCGGGGGTGCTGGGCGATGAGATCGAGCATCTGCCGGCGGTGCCGGTTGGAAAGCGCTTCGAACGCATCCCAGGTCGGCATGGCTCCGGGTCCTCGCGGAAACGGAGTTCGAACGCCGGCTAGGCGCCCGACGGCTGGCTCAGGGCGAACAGGTTCCCGTCCGGGTCGGTGAACATCGCCTGGATCCCGAACGGCATCCGCTTGGGCTCCTCCGTGAAGTGGACCCCCTTCGCTCGCAGCTCTTCGTAGTCTCCGCGACAGTCCTTCGTCCAGAAGACCATGCCCGTGTGGCCCTGAGGGGCCGGGGAGACGTTCGAGCTTCCGGCCTGGACCAGGACCAGCTCGACCTCTTTCTGGTCCCGGGGAGCCACGGTCACGAAGCGCGGCAGGCCGGGAAAGTGGTAATCCCGACGCTTCTCAAAGCCCAGCTTTTCCGTATAGAAGCGGAGCGCCGCCTCGGGGTCCTTCACCGTCACCGTCGCGAAACCCAACCGCTCGATCATCGGCCCTCGAGCACTCCATAGCAGTTATGTTATTTAACGAATTCACGAAACAGTGGGGTCCCTCCTCGGGCTCGCCCGGCCGAAGGCCGCGCGCGCCCCCGCGGAGCGTTCCGAGCTACGGCCGGCCCCCCCGTGTCGTGCGTCCGCCGCGGCGAGAGTAAGATGTAGGGGCGGCTCCGTACCGGCGGCGACGCTCCGATGGGATACGCTCCGTATGGCCGGCCGGTTCGCCCCCTGGGGGTCGCGGTCCTCGCGATCCTGCTCGGGATCTTCGGGTTCCTGCTGCTCCTGAGCGGGGCGCTCCTGCTGGTGGGGGCGCACGGCGTCGCGCTCGTGGGCCTCCCGGTACACTTCTTCGGCATCGGAGGGCCGGTGGCGGGGCTGATCGCGCTCATCG
This sequence comes from Thermoplasmata archaeon, assembly GCA_030044105.1. Lineage (GTDB taxonomy): Archaea > Thermoplasmatota > Thermoplasmata > Lutacidiplasmatales > UBA184 > Lutacidiplasma. The sequence continues at coordinate 12,164 of JASHWL010000106.1, read as the reverse complement.
TGGGCCTCGTGCTCCTCGGCGTGGCGCTCGGGTTCTGGAACCTTCGGATGTGGGCGTACGTGCTCGCGCTCGTGGTCGTGCTGTTCGAGCTGGTGAGCTTCGGCCTGTCCGGCGGGATCGTGACGATCGGGTTCCTGGTCCTGCTGTTCCTCTTCGTCTACCTGCTCGTCGTGGCGCGGTACTTCCGCTGAGCCGGCCCGGCGGGCTCGCGCTCAGGACGCCGGAGGGAGGGCGCCGCCCTCTTCGAGGAGGAGCTTGATCGCCTCGCGCGGGATCCCCCCGGCGCGCTCGACGATCGCGTCCAGCGCCGGCGGCTCCAGCGCGAACGGCGTCCGCGCGAGGGCGGACTCGAGGATGCGTCGAACGTCCGCGGGGGCGACCGCGGGGAACTCGAGGACCGTGAGCCGGGAGAGCAGCGCCGCCGAGATTCCCGTGAGATCGTTGCACGCGAGGATGAAGACCGACCAACCGCCCTCGCCTTCCATCGCGGGCCGCAGGTCGTGCTGCGCGCTCGGAGAGAGCGACTCCAGCTCGTCGAAGAACAGGATGCGGAACGGGGCCCCGCCGGGCGGCGGGCCCCGCGACTTCAGGATGATCTCGGGCAGCACCCCGTGGTCGCGGTTGTCGAACGCCTTGAGCTCGTTGAAGTTCGCCTCGTAGTACGGGCCCAGCGCGGCGCGTCCGAAGGCCCGAGCGGCCGCGGTCTTGCCCACTCCGGGCGGTCCGTGGAACAGCATGTGGGGCGGCATGACGGTCCCGTGCCGGACGCCCGCGAGGATCCGCTCGAGCCGGGCGACCGCTCGGGGCTGGCCGAGGATCCCGTCCAACGTGTCGGGACGGAAGTCCTCGATCGACAGGCGGCGGCGGGGCGGCTCGGGCATCCCGAAGAAATCCGGGCCCGTCCTTATCAAACAATAGGACCGTTCCCGGGGGACCCGGGCTGAAGAACCCGCGGGCCGTAGTGCCTCCGGACCGATGACGATCGACTCCGCGCGGGCCGGGGAGAGTTCGGCCCCGCGCGAGGGCGCATCGGCCTCGTCCGACACCACGGTCGGCCCCGAGGAGCTGCGCGCGCTCGCCGATCGCGCCCTGCTCTTCCAGGGCTACCTTCTCCGCCGGGCCTGGGGCGTCTACTACCTGATCTGGTCCGCCGCGCTGATCGGTTTCTTCGTCGTCCCCGCCGTGCTCGCCGGCCCGCTCAACGCGGCGCCGCTCTGGGCGATCGTCCTGTACTACGCCTACCTCATCGCGCTCATCGCGCTCGCGATCTGGGCGACGTCCTGGGCGTTCACCCAATCCGTCCGGGCGATCCGGTTGCGCGACCTCGGCGAGCCGCGCCGCGAGGCCCGCCGTCGGTTCCTGCAGATCCTGGGCATCGGGCTGGCGATCGCCGCGCTCGTCTTCGCGGTGAGCTTCGTCAGCTCCTTTGCGGGGCTGTTGGTCCTCGACGTCGCGCTCGGCGGGATCATCCTCGCGGTGGTCTTCCAGGTCCGGTCCTGGTTCGAGCTGACGCCTCCCGAGGGGATCGTCGCGATCGCCACGTTCGCGACGAGCATCGTCGGCTCCGCGATCGCCCTCGTGTTCACCGACTCCCAGGTGTGGTTCGGGGCCGTCTGGACGATCGCGATCGTCGGCTGGGGGTTCAGCGGCGCGTACGCCCTCTACCACGCGCCCGAGGAGATGACGGCCCATGCCCCCTGAGCCGGAGGCTCCGGAGGCGCCCGGGCTGCGCACCGTCGGCGACGTGCTGCTGCAGGATCCGCTCCGGAACTCCGTCCGGGTCCTGATCCTCCTCTCGCTCGGCATCAACCGGCAGCTGGGATTTCCCGAGCTGCTCGAGCTCACCGGGACGTCGAAAGGGAGCCTGAGCCACCACCTCGAGCAGCTCGCGGCCGCGGGCTATGTCGAGACGCGGATGGTGTTCACGCTCGGGGGGCCGCGCATCCGCGTGGAGATCACGGCGCGCGGCCGGGAGGTCTACGAGTCGCTCACCGGCGCCCTCGCCCGGCTGGGGCGGGCCGCCGGGGACGGCCGGACCGCGCAGGGTTCAGCGGCTGGACTTTCGCAGGGATAGATGCCGTCGTCCGCCCCTGGGGTGGACGTGCTCGAAGCCCGACAGCTGGAAGTCACGTTCCCCGGCGCGGCCGTCCCGGCGCTCCGCGGTGTCGACCTGACCCTCGGGGACGAGAAGATGATCGTCGTGGGCGCCAACGGCAGCGGCAAGACCACCCTGATCAAGGCGTTCCTCGGCCTCGTTCGGCCGACGGGCGGATCGGTGCGGGTCCTGGACCAGGACGTGGACCGCATCCAGGGGGCGACCGGCCTCTCGACCAACCTCGCGGAGGTCTACCGCCTGGTCTCGCTGCCGATCGGGGACCTCGTCCCGGTCTTCGCGGCGCTGAAGGGCGGCGACCCCCGGGAGCTGCGCGAGCGGCTGCACGAGTTCGGGCTGGACGACGTGCTCGGGAAGCGGATGCACGAGCTGTCGACCGGCCAGCAGAAGCTGGTGGGCGACCTCCTGGCGACGAGCTTCGGCCCTCGTCTGGTCCTCCTCGACGAGCCGTTCGACAACGTGGACTTCGCCCGGCGGCGACAGCTGGTTAAGCGACTGCGCGAGATCTCCGCCGCGGTGCTCCTCAACACGCACGAGCTCGAGCTGCTCGCGAACTTCGGCGGCTGGAAGCTCGGCCTGATGTTCGAGGGCCATCTCTTCGGCCCGTTCCGGGTCGACGAGCTCGACCGGCTCTTCCTCTCGCGGGGGGCCCGGTCGGGGGCCCTCGCCGAGATGACCACCTCGCTGGGCACGTTCTCGATCACGCTCGACGCGGGCGATCGGCCGGTGAAGAGCGCGACCAGCCTCAACGCCCTGATGGAGGCCCTCGCATGAACCTGTGGGGCCCGTACACGAAGGCGATGCTCACGAACCGGACCCTGTGGTTCTGGGCCGTCGTGTTCATGGGGTTCTGGCTCGCGATCGGGGCGTTCGTCGAGTCCCAGGGTCTCTCGCTCGTCGGCGCGTCGCTCCGCAACTATGCGACCTCGTGGTACGCGGTCATCGTCCTCTTCTCGCTCAGCATGCTCGCGATCTCGATCGCGAACTCGATGACCTACGGGTCGGGCGCGCTCGCCTACTCGTTCCGGTTCACCCGGCTCACGCCCGAGAGCTACTTCGGCTCGGTCGTGGGAGGATCGGCCGTCCTCGGGATCGTGCTGAGCTTCGTCCTCATTGGGGCGACCACCGCCATGTTCGCGATCCGGTTCGGGTCGGTCCTGCTGCCGGCCGACGTGCCGGCCCTCCTCGGGATCTCGCTCCTCGGAGGGGTGTTCTACATGGCCCTCTCGATGACGCTGATCCTCGTGGTGATCAACTACCTGGGCCTGAAGAGCGCGAGCTTCATCGGCTTCGTCCCCCTGCTGTTCTCGTACGCGCTCGGGATCGCGCAGGCGTACGTGCGCCTCCCGGACTGGCTCCTCTACGGCTCCCCGTTCAACGATATCGCCTCGCTGCTCTACCAGGGCTTCGCGGGGTACCCGTCCGCGGCCGTGCTCGGCGAGGCGAACGCGGCGCCGCTCGACTGGGCGCCGCTGACCGCGGGGATCGTGGTGTGGACGCTCCTGCTGACCGGGACCTCGCTCCTCCTGCTCCGCCGGATCCGTGCGCGCCAGCTCGAGGAGGGGCGGCAGATCTGATCCCCCGGCCGCCCCGCCGGACCCCTGCCCGCCCGAGCAGCGGGACCATCACCCGGGCGAGCGATCGCAGCCCGGCCCGCATGCGGTCCTCGTCGAGGCCGATGTAGTGGACCGTCTGGTCGAGGGAGGCGTGCCCGAAGAGGTTCTTCAGCTGGACCAGATCCATCCCGGACTCGTGCGCGAGCCGCCCGAACGTCCGGCGGAGGTCGTGGTGGGAGACGCGGAGGCCGCGACCGGGAAAGCCGGCGCGGCGGGCCGCCCGTTGCAGCAGGAGGTCCGCGCCCGTGCGGGAGCGCGGCACCAGGCGGAGGTCCGAGGAGGGATCGGAGACGGATCGCCGGAGCACGCGCTCCGTCTCGGGGAACAGCGGGATCGTCCGCCACTTGCCGCCGTTCCGGCCCTTGCCCAGGACCCGGATGCGATGGGCCGCGAGGTCCACATCCCGCTGCCGCAGCCGGAGGACCTCGACGCGGCGCAGTCCGTTGAACGACTCCAGGGAGACCAGGGTCCGCTCGAGGCCCCGCGACGCCCGGTACAGCCGGACGAGGTCGTCGCGGTCCAACCAGCGTCGGTGGCTGGGGGACCCCGAGGGGACCGCCCACGCGCCGACCTCGGCCGCGAGCGGGTTGTTCGCCCATCGGGCGAAGCGCCGGAGCGCGGCGAAGTGGAGCGCGAGCGTGGCCGGGGACCAGGGGAGCGAGCTCCGCAGGAGCTCGAGGTCGCGGCGGCGGAGCGCCCCGGGTCCCGCCGGTACGACCGTCGCGCCCGCGCGGCGCAAGAGCGCCGGCGTGCGGCGCACCTCGTAGACGATGCGTCGCTTCCACGCTTCCCCGATGTACGACTCCCGGAGCGCGTGCCCGGCGAAATCCCGGACGGATGCGTTCCAGGATCGAGCCACGCGGGGGAGTGATCCGGCGGGGGGTTAGCCGCGCATCGCCCGCCGGAAGGCGGTCGATGGGAGGTGGGACCTCGGGGCGGGCCACCCCTAAGTAGCCGAAGGTACTCGCAACGACGGCATGCGTGGACCGCCGGCCCCGAGCGGGCAGGAGACCCTGCGACGGAGCCCACACGGCGATCCGCCCCCGCATGCCCACGAGGGGGGCCGGTGGTGAGCGGAGCGACGGAGGAGCGGGCCCCGCCCCGCGTGCTCGACCTCCCGGTGGGCACCGGACAGACCGGTCTTCGCCGCGAGACGGACTCCCTGGGGGAGATCGAGGTGCCCGCCGACCACTACTGGGGAGCGCAGACGCAGCGGTCGCTCGTGCACTTCTCGATCGGCGGAGATCGCATGCCGATCGGCGTCTATCGGGCCTATGGCTACGTGAAGAAGGCCGCGGCGCTCGTGAACGCCCGCGACGGACTCCTTCCGCCGTGGAAGGCGGACCTGATCGCACGGGTCTGCGACGAGATCATCGCCGGACAGCTGGACGCCGAGTTCCCGCTGTTCGTCTGGCAGACGGGCTCGGGCACCCAGTCGAACATGAACGTGAACGAGGTCGTGAGCAACCGGGCGATCCAGCTCGTCGGGGGGACCCTCGGGAGCAAGCGCCCGATCCATCCGAACGACCACGTCAACATGTCCCAGTCGTCGAACGACACCTTCCCGAGCGCGATGCACATCGCGATCGCGCTGGAGCTGCACGATCGGCTGTTGCCGGCGATCGAGGGCCTTCGGGACGCGTTCCGCGCCCAGGCCCGAACCTGGGCCGACGTCGTCAAGATCGGCCGCACGCACCTTCAGGACGCCACCCCGCTCACCGTGGGGCAGGAGTGGTCGGGGTACGCCGCTCAGCTGGACGACGCGCTCGCGCTGGTCCGCGCGAGCCTCCCGGGGCTCTATCGGTTGGCCCTCGGCGGCACCGCGGTGGGGACGGGGCTCAACGCTCCCGCGAACTTCGACCGCGACACGTGCGCGGAGATCGCCCGGCTCACCGGACACCCGTTCGTGCCGGCGCCGAACAAGTTCGCGGCCCAGGCGTCGGCCGACGCGGTGGTCGCCGCGAGCGGCGCGCTGCGCGCGCTGGCGGTGTCCCTGATCAAGATCGCGAACGACCTCCGTTGGCTCGGCAGCGGCCCCCGGGCCGGCCTCCACGAGCTCGTGCTGCCGCCGAACGAGCCGGGCAGCTCGATCATGCCGGGCAAGGTGAACCCCACGCAGGAGGAGGCGATGATCATGGTCGGGATCCAGGTGATCGGCCACGACACGGCGGTCGGGCTCGCCGGCGCCCTCGGCAACTTCGAGCTCAACACCATGCGGCCGGTGATCGTGAACAACGTGCTCCACTCGGCCCGCATCCTCGGCGACGCGGCGACGATGCTGCGCCGCTACAGCATCGAGGGGATCCGGCTGGACGAGGCCCGCATCGGCCGGTACGTCGAGGACTCCCTGATGCTGGTGACCGCGCTGAGCCCGGTGATCGGCTACGACAAGGCGGCGGCGATCGCGCACCACGCCCTGGAGCACCACACCTCCCTCCGCGAGGCGGCGCTCGCGTCGGGGTTCGTGACGGCCGAGGAGTTCGACCGGATCGTGGTGCCGAAGAAGATGGTCGGCGATCCCCGGCGGGACATCGGCCCCGGCTCCTGACGACCGGCCCGGGGACGCGGGGACCGGGCGCCGCGGGGGAACCGTCAGCGTCCGGATTGGACCAACGGCTTCTGTGGTTGAACCAAAAACAGGGTAGCGCGCAGCCCCCTCCCACCGCCCGGGCAGTGGGTCATGGCGGCGAGCGATGCGAAGCAGCGGTTCCCGGTGATCTACAGCCTGTTCTTCCTGCTCGGGGCCGGGCTCTCGTTCGTGATGCTCGCGACGGACATGAACCTCAGGACCGACTTCGGCACGATGTCGTCGGGCTACTTCCTGCACTGGTACGGCGTCCTGGCGATCGCGGTCGCGGACCTCGTCGGTGCGGCGCTGCTGCTCCTCGTGCGCTCCCGGACCGCCGTCAAGCTGGGGGTCGTCGGGTCCGGGCTGCTCGTGGTGGCGTGGCTCGCCGTGATCCTGACCTACTCCCAGGTCGGGTTCAGCTCGGCCTCCTCGTTCGCGAAGTACCTCTTCGGGATCACCTACTACGGGGGCGACATCCGCTACCTCTACGACGTGCTGCTCGCCGTGTACGTGCTGACCTTCCTCGTGGGCGGCGTCGATCTGCTCGTCACGCGGCACGCCCGGTCCGCTACGGACGAGGCCCCCCCCACGCCCTCGTCGTCGTGAGCCGCGGACGCCCCGACGGGCCTCGCCGATCGAGCGCACAGGCCTTATCGCCGGCCCTCTAGCGGCGATCGCCGATGGCGATCCCGACCCCGTCCGACGGGCCGTCCCCGGTGCGCGAGGCGCCGGGCCGGCGGATCCTGCCCCAGTACGGGCAGTTCCTGCTCGTGGGGCTGACCGGCGTCGTCGTGAACCTCGTGGTCTTCTCCCTCGCGCTCGGGGCGCTGACCGGTCGACCCACGCTCGACCTCGCGGGCAGCCTGTCGTTCACCTCCACCCACGCCGGCGTCGACGTGCGGGCGACGCTCCTGGCGAGCGTGATCGCGTTCGCCGTGGCCACCGCCTGGAACTTCGTGCTGAACAACGCGTGGACCTTCCGTACCCGGGGCGCGCACCAGCACGGCGCCCGAACCCGCCTCGGGCTGTACTACCTCGTCTCGCTGGGATCTCTCGGGATCAACGAGCTCGTGCTGTACCTGCTGGTCTTCGCCGTGCCGCCGCTCTGGGGGCAGGGCGCGGGCATCGTGGCGGGCAGCGTCGTGGGCTTCTTCGGGAATCGCCGGGTCACCTTCGCGCCGGCCGCCCGGCGGACCTGACCCGGGGGTCAAGTAGAAAAACCGGGGCCGCGTGCAGCCCCCCACCATGAGCGAGCCGGTCCGGCCCGGGGACGTGCTGATGTACATCAACTCGCTCAAGATCGTCCGGGTCCTTCCGCCCGACGCGCGCGACGCGGCGATCGGCTCGCTCCAGGACCGCGGGGCCTACACCTTCGTGCCGCAGGGCTACGCCGGGCACGGCGGGTTCGTGGGCAGCACGGCGTTCGACGTGGGGCGCTACGGCGGCAAGCCGATCGAGGCCGAGGAACTCTCGGAGGACGAGGAGACCGCGATCCGTCTGGTGCTGACGCTCGCCCACGACCACGGTCGCTCCGTCCACATCGTCGACATCGGGCGGGAGACCTCGTTCCACCGCTACATCGAGGAGCACCGGCACCATCTGAAGCAGTTCCCGGTGCTGCTCCGCCCCGACGGCCGACGCCTCGACGGGATCGAGCAGTTCAGCCGGGACCGTCTCGTGAAGTTCTTCTCCGACTGAGCGGCCCCGAATCGATTATCTGGCGGACGGCGATGCCGCGGGCATGCCGACCTACGTGCTGCTCGGCCGTCTGACGACCCAGGGCAAGACCCACCCGGCCGAGTCGATCCGGGCCCGGGAGCAGCTCTTCGCGGAGTACCAGAAGCAGGGCCTGCGGGTCACTTCGTACATGACCCTCGGGCCGTACGACTTCGTGAACCTCGTGGAGTCGCCGACCGAGGAGCTGCTGCTCCGCTTCCTCGTGGCCGCCGGCGCCCAGGGCTTCGTCGACACCGTCACGATGCGGGCCTTCTCGAACCAGGAGACGGACAAGCTGCGCTCGCCGCCCTAGATCGCATCGGTCCCGGTCTCTCCTGCCGGGGAGTTCCGACGCGCTCTCCCGTTCGGGCCGCTGCGAAGCGCTTCGGATGCGCCCGAGGAGAGTCTTATGGGGCGCGATCCGGCTAGGGCGTACCCATGGCTCGCGGAGGATCCAGCCGGGTGTACATCGAGGATCGGGGCGCTCGGTTCGACGCGCCGATCGACGTGGTCTGGGAGTACATCTTCGGGGGCGAAGGGCACGACGCGTCGCACAAGACGACGCGCCACGGCCAGATGAAAGCCCTCGCCCAGGATCCGTTCGTCCTCCGCTACGCGGCGGAGCGGCGGTACGGGAACCGCTGGGTGCCTGAGGTGATGCGGATCACGTTCTTCCCGCCCGTGGCCACCGTCCAGGAATGGCTCCGCGGACCCCTCGCGGGATCGAAGTGGACGTACGTCTACCTGCCCCGGGGTCGCCGCACCCAGGTCGACGCCTGCGGCGAGTTTCGCTCGAAGACGCTGTCCGCGGCCCGCCTCAGGCGGGTCGCCACCGAGTTCCTCGCGAACGAGTTCGCCGAGGACGCACCGGCGGTCCGCCGGTTGGCGCGGAAGAAGTGAGCCGGAGCGCGCGACCGCTCCGGCCGGCCCGGCGCGGCTACGTCGGTCCGGCGGCCTTCCGCAGACGGACCTCGACCTCGATCCCTCGCACCTCGGTCTCGCAGGTGCGGAAGGAGCTGCGTCCGGCGAACATCGCGAACTCCGCGGGCGAGTAGGCGCGCCTGCGGAGCGCGCGCAGGGTGCGGTAGGTGAGGAACGAACGGAATCGTCCGAGCCCCATCCCCGCGACCTCGGTCCGGAGCTCCCGGTCCGTCGCGTTGCGCTGCAGGTCCTGGATCACGGCCCGCCCGCCCGGCCGGAGGACCCGATACATCTCGTCGACCGCGGCCTGCGGACGGCTGAAGTTCTTGAACGCGGCCTGGCAGATGGTCAGATCGAACGTGCCGTCCGCGAAGGGCATGCGCGCGGCGTCACCCTCGCGGACCGCGACCGGAACGCCCGCCCGGCGCGCATGCTCGGACGCGATCTCCACGAACGTTCGACTGATCTCGAGCGCGGAGACGTCGAGTCGACCGGTCCGCGCCAGCTCGACGGCCAAGTATCCCGGTCCGGGGGCGATCTCGAGGACCGCGGCCCCGAGCGGGAGGGAGGCCGCGATCGCCGCCGCCTGCGCACGCCAGCCGGCCAGCTGGCTCTCCGAGCCGCGCGTCCGCGAGTACCAGCGTGCGATCGAGCCCTCCATCGCGCGTCCCCGATAGCCGCGGGCGCCGGCCGGGTCATCGGGCGCGATCACGGTGGGGGCACGGGACGGAGTTACGGCGGCCAGATCGGACACGGTCGGCTCCTGGACCGGGGAAGCGCGCCGGGTCCGATACAGGGGACGCACGAGCGGTGTGGACCGCCGGTGAGCCGGGGCCCCAGTGATCTCCGGAGCGAGTCCCGCGGAGGCCGGATCGCGCGTGACGGGAGCGGTCAACCCCCCGGCGGGCCGACCGGAGACGGGATGACCCAGTGGCCGACGAGGTAGAACCCGAGCAGCACGATCGCGAGCAACGGGACCCCCAACGCCCCCCACCGGGTGAAGGCCACGAGCAGGAGAGGGAGGGTCCCCTGGACCCCGACACGGCGAGCGGGAACCGGGTGGTCCCGAGCGGATCGACGACGCGGAAGGTCGGGGGCATGCCCCCCGCGACCTCGGGGTGGCCGGGCATCGCCACGCTCCTCAGCGCTCCGGCCCCCGCGATGTACGCGGTCAGGGACTCGAAGTACAGCTGGCTCGAGCGCGGTCCGGTCGCCGCGGGGAACGGGGCCGGGGAACCGAGCACGAGGATGAGCGCGGTCAGCGCGAGCCCGGTGAAGAACCCTATCGCGGTCAGGGCCTGCCGGTGCCGCGAGCTGCCCCGAGCTTCGGGCACGACGGCTTCTCTGCGGCGCGCTCAGGACAGGTCGATGACCAGCGGACCCGAGTACGCGGTGGCCGGGAGGCTGAGATGGATCGAGAGCGTGCCGGAGGACGAGGCCGGAATCGTGAGCGGGAGATTGCTCCCGGTGACCGCGAAGCCGGGCATCGACGTGCTCGCGCTCTCGATGGTGCAGCTCGCGGTCGTGTTGTAGTTCGTCACGCTCCACGACTCGACGGCCGTACCCCCCTCCGGCCCGGTGAGCCCGGGGAGGAGCTCTCCCGAGAGCCCGCACGCGTCGTCGTCGGACGCGACGGCGATGAACGTCACATGGACGCCGGCCGTCAGCGAGAGAAAGTAGACCACGACGAAGACGACGACGATCACGACGACGACGGCGATCACCACGCCGAGCCACACCCGGCTGCGCCGGCCCGGCGGGGAGCCCGCGGGGGGCCCGACGGCGCCCGAAGACGCGCCGGGCCCCGAAGGGGGCGGAGGGGTCGGTGGGGGTGGGGGGGACCGCGCGACCGGGAAGCCGCACCGATTACAGAACGCGTTCCCCGGGGCTACGGGCGTGCCACACCGCGTACAGGGCACTGCCGCCACGTTTGCGCTCGAGGGCGGAGCGTGCGAGCCCCTACAAAATCGCTTGGTTCCACGCCCCCGGAGGGGAGACCCTCGCTCTCCGGGATACGACGAGCTCATCCGAGGGGCCGACTCCGCCGGGGCCGATGCAGTCCGTCGCGCTCACGGTCACGATCGTAGGTTCCGTTTCGGCCGCGCTCACGACCGCCGCGTTCGTGCCGCAGGTGGCCCGTGTCTGGAGGCTTCGGGACGCGCGGGACATCTCCCTGACGACGTTCGCGGTGTTCTCGGTCGGCCTCACCGGCTGGGTCGCCTACGGGACGCTCGTCGCCTCGATCCCGATCGTGGCCGCCAACGTCCTGACCCTCGGACTCGCGCTCACGATCGTCGCGCTCAAGATGAAGTTCGACCGATCCGCGCGCCCTTCGGCCGCCTAGCGCCGGAGGGCGGGCCCCGCGCGACGCCGCCCGCCCGGGGCTCCTTCCACTCGAACGCGCACGCTATAGACCCCACCGGCGCGTTCTTCCTCGTGCTCGACTCGCCGCGCAGCGTCCCGGCGGAGTGCCCGCCGCCGCGCCTCTTCTCGAAGGATGACGCTCGGTTCCTCGCGCTGATCGACTGCCGGCGCGACCTCGAAGAAGCGCGGGAGGCGATCGAGCGCTTCCAGAACCGGTGGTTCGTCCAGGACCCGCCGGAGAAGGACGGGGCGCGGGAGGCCGCGGCCGAGATCCGGGACGCGGCACAACGGTTGCGGAACTCCGCGCTCAATCTCCTCTACCTGACCCGAACGAACCCGGACGAGCAGTAGGCGGCTCGCGGGTCGGCGCGGGGCGACGCGCGTCCTCGGCCTACAGCGGGAAATCCAATCCGTACGCCGAACAGAGGTCGCGGAGCGCCGCGGTCCAGAGGGCTTCCTTGCGACGCAGCGCCTCGGCCTCCGCCCGTGCGCCCTCGCCCGGCGGAACTCGGCCGGGACCCTTCCCCAGCTGCCGCCGGAAGTAGAGCACGCTGTCGGCCAGCAGGGGACGGAGCGCGTCCGCCTGGCGCCAGGTGATCCCGTCGACATCCGAGGGCAGGACCTGATTTCGCGAAGCCACGTCGGGGAAGAACAGCCCCACGAACTCGGGCTCGTACTCGAGGTAGTACTGCAGCGCTCGTAGGAGGGTGTCCGCGGTGCCGCTCGAGGGGGGGCCCGTCGACCAGCCGTCCGATCGTCCCCGTTCCCCGGTCATCGGTGCGGATCGTCCCATGCGTCCCCTCGGAGGGTGTCGCCCGCGGCGGTGCGGCCTGGAGGAAACGAATCCGATCCTACGCTATCAAGT
>JASHWL010000015.1 GCA_030044105.1 Thermoplasmata archaeon | reverse complement strand
GAGCCTCGGGCCAAGGGCTCGAACCCGGGGGACCGCGGTCTCCCGCGGACTCGGGCGAACTCTTAGCCCACCCGGTCGTGCCGAGGAGGCCGATGCCGTTCCAGATCGGGATCGACAGCTTCGTCGCAGCGTTCGAGGAGCGCAGCGAACCGATCCCTCCCGTGGAGCGGATGCGGGACCTGTTGCTCCAGATCCAGCGCGCGGAGGAGTCCGGCCTCGACGTCTTCGGGATCGGGGAACACCACCGGCGCGGCTTCCTCGACTCGGCCCCCGCCGTGATCCTCGCGGCGGCCGCGGCCCGGACCCAACGGATCCGCCTCACGAGCGCGGTCGCTGTGCTGAGCGCCGCCGATCCCGTCCGGGTCTTCCAGGAGTTCGCGACCGTCGACCTGATCTCGCAGGGCCGGGCGGAGATGGTCGCGGGCCGCGGATCGTTCATCGAGGCGTTCCCGCTCTTCGGCTATGCGCTCAAGGACTACGACGCCCTGTTCGCGGAAAAACTGGAACTCCTGCTCAAGATCCGCGACAACGAGCGGGTGACCTGGACGGGTCGGTTCCGGCCCCCGCTGACGGGCCAGGGGATCTATCCGCGCCCGGTGCAGAACCCGTTCCCGATCTGGGTCGGCGTGGGCGGCACGCCGGAGTCGTTCGTCCGCGCGGGAGCCTTGGGCCTCCCGCTCATGGTCGCGATCATCGGCGGGGAGACGCGCCAGTTCCGGCCCCTGGTCGATCTCTACCGCAAGAGCGGCCGCGCCGCCGGGTTCGCTCCGGAGGTCCTCCGCGTGGGGATGCACAGCCTCGGGTACGTGGCCGAGACGCACAAGGAGGCGGTCGAGGACTTCTATCCCGGCTGGGCACGCTCGATGACCGAGATCGGGAAGGAGCGCGGGTGGCCTCCGGTCCGCCGCGACGATTTCGAAGCGCAGAACGGCTCCGAGGGCGCGCTGGTCGTCGGCGACCCGGAAGAGGTGGCGGAGAAGATCGTGCGGCACGCCCGGGCCTTGGGGGGTCTCGTCCGGATGACGTTCATGATGGGCGTTGCCGACGTCTCGCACGAGAAGATGTTGCGGTCGATCGAGCTCATCGGCCGGCGGGTGGCGCCCGCGGTCCGGGACGCGCTGTCCGTTTCGTGAGGCCCGGCTAAGGCCCGGGACGTCCGGGCTCGCCTTCGCCCGGCCATCGGGATCTGCCCGGTTCGTTCCTGCCGCGACCGCGGGTTCGCCCGGGAAGCTCGCCGGGCGCCGGACCGCGACAGCGAAGGGTATTCATGCCTGAGTCCGACGTACCATAGGGGGCCCGCCGATGTCGAGCCCCCTCGCTCCGCGTGCCCGGCCGCGGCCCCCCGGTATCTACCGGGCCGCCCGCGCGCTTCGCCGCCTCGGCACCCTCGCGCTGGTGCTCACCGTGGTGTTCGTCGCCGTCGTCGGGATCTCGGCAGTGCAGATCGTCAAGTCCCGGCCCCAGGTCGGGACCTCGGCGGTCGCGCTCGAGCCCAACGGCACCGTCGGCTACGACACGTCGTTCAGCCTGTCGAACCCGACGTACTTCGCCATCCAGTCGTTCGGCCTCCAGTTCCGCATCCTGAACGCCTCGGGCGGTCTCCTGCTCGCGGACGGGACTCCGGTCACCTCGATCCCCGCGGGCTCGAGCGCGACCGTACCTGTGACCCTCTTCCTGCCGCTGTCCGCAGGGACCAGCTCGCTCCTCACGGTCGATCAGTACCTCGACTGGAACGTCTGGGGCAACGCGACCTACGGCTACCTCTTCCCGGTCTCGCTCGACGTCGCGACCGAGCGTGCGTGGGGCGCTCCGTTCGCGAACCTCACGGTCTCGGTCGGCGCCCCGGTCATGATGGGCGGGAACGTCGAGGTCCCGGTGACGATCTCGTTCTCGGACGACGCGAGCTTCGCGGACGTCGGAACGCTCGCCTTCCAGGTCGTGTCCAGCGGCGGGGCGACCTGCTCCTCGGGTTCGCTGGTCCTCGACGTGCCGGCGGGCTCGCCGTACACGGACACCGAGGACGTGCCGGTGGCCGGCGGGTGCAACCCGGCCGGCGGCGAGGTGCAGTCGCAGTACATCGTGAACGGCGCGTCGATCCCGCTGCCCGCGGAGGCGATCCCGTGAGCGCGGTCCCCTCGCCCGCGGCGGCGGCTGTCCCGCGCGCGGCCCCGCCCCCGGCCACCGGATATCGGGTCCCCTCCCTCGGGTACCGGATCCTCGCCGGCGGCCTGCGCCTCGTCCCCCTGATCGTGCTCCTGATCGGGCTCCCCGTCGGCCTGGCCACGTTCCTCGCCGCGCACGGCATCCCGCCCCCGATCCCGATCGCCACGATCGAGCTGTTCGGCATCGCGCTCAGCGCGCTGATCACGCTCCGCTACATCCTCCGGCCGACCGGCGCCTATGGCCCCCTCGCGATCGCGACCGCGGGGGTCGGGCTCCTCTACCTCTACCTGCTTCTCGTGACCGCGATCTACGCGATCGCGATCCCCGGCGCCCACGTGACGGTCTCGGTCGGTTACGAGCGCCTGATCCTGCTGCTCATGATCGGGCCGGCGCTGGCGCTCACCGCCGGCGTCCTGACGCTGATCGAGGACGTCTCGTCGCCGAAGGAGCGGCTCCCGTTCGACTACCCGGCGTAGGCCGGTCTCCCGCGCTCGACCGGGAGCTCACGCGCCCTGGATCGTGGCTTCCACGATGCGCACGGGCGTTCGCGGGCGGTCGCGGCCGTCGCGCGCCACGCCGGCGATCTTCTCGACGACGTCCTGGCCTCCGCGTACCCGCCCGAAGACGGCGTGCTTGCCGTCGAGCCAGGCGGTCGCCGCGAGCGTGATGAAGAACTGGCTGCCGCCGGTGTTCGGTCCGGCGTTGGCCATCGAGAGCACGCCCGGCCCGTCGTGCCGCAGCGTCGGGTGGAACTCGTCGGGGATCTCGTAGCCCGGCCCGCCCGTCCCGTCGCCCTTCGGGTCCCCGCTCTGGATCATGAACCCCGGGATCACCCGGTGGAACGTCACGCCGTTGTAGAACCCCTTCTTCGTGAGCGTCACGAAGTTCGCGACCGTCTTGGGCGCGCGGTCGGCGAAGAGCTCGATGCGGATGTCCCCCAGCGTGGTCCGGAGCAGGGCGGTCGGGTTCGCCATGCGCGCATCACCCCGGCCGAGGCTAAAACGGCGCGCGCCGGGGCGCCTCGCGTTTCCGCGGCCCGCGCGCGTTTAAGTGGTGGGTCCGGGTCCGGCCGCCGTTGGCCGCGCCGGACCGGGGAACGGGACCGCGATGAACCGTTCGATCATGTACGTCGGGATCGGCATCCTCCTGGCCGGCTTCGCACTGATCGCCTTCCCCATCGCGGTCACCGGCCACGAGCAGTTCGACCTGGAGCAGGAGGTCGGGATCTACCTCCTCCCGCCCGCGATGGCGGTGATCCTCATCGCGGCGGTCTCCGTCGACCCACGCGGGACCACGGTCGGGGGCACGTTCGGCAACCCCGACGCGCGGCTCGAGAGGACGACCCCCCGGGACCCCGCGGCGGCCCACGCCGGGCTGCTCTACAACCCGCACGAGCCGGCGCGCTGCCGCTACTGCGGATCGATCATCCCGGCCGAGCTTGCCCAATGCCCCCGGTGCGCCCGGGCCCGGGAGTGCCGCACCTGCAACCGCCCGCTCGGGATCGTGCTCGAGCGCCCGACCTGCCCCACGTGCGGCCTGCCCGAGGCGCGCTGCCGGTGCCCCCGAATCCCCTTGAAGCCCGTCGCGAGTGCGGGGAGGGCGCGGCGGGTGTGAACCGTGGACGATCAGCAGCTCCCTCGCGGCGTGGCCCAGATGGACGACGCAGCGGTCCGCGTCCACTTCGACGGCGCGTGCCAGCCCCCGACGGGTCCGGGCATCGCCGCGTTCGGGTTCACGATCCAGGGGCCGGACGTGGACATCGAGGAGTGCGGGCTGGCGACCCGGCCGTTCTCGGAGCACTCGACCAACAACGTGGCGGAGTACGTGGGCGCGATCCGGGCCCTGGAGTGGCTCCGGGCCCACGGGTACCGGGGGCCGGTCGTGCTCCGGGGCGACAGCCAGCTGGTGATCCGCCAGATGACCGGGGAGTACGAGGTCCGCACGGAGCATCTCAAGGCCTACCACGACCGGCTCGAGCAGCTCGCCCGCGAGTTCGCGGCGGTGACCTGGGAGTGGATCCCGCGCGAGCAGAACCAGCGGGCGGACGAGCTGTCGAAGCAGGCGATCGAGGACGCGGGGCCGGACGCGCGACGCCGTCGCCCCATCGGCGCCGGGCCGACGCGCGGGGACGCGGACCCGACGAGCGGGTTCGTGGGGGACGCGGAGCCCGAGGGCGGCTAGCCCCAGCGGACCGTGTAGACGAGCGTCCGACCCTCGATCGCGGCGCGCACCCGGGCGGAATCCACGTACGTCGCGAACGCGGCGGCGGCCTCGGGCGTGAGCTTCGGGCGGACCCCGTAGCCCCGGGGCGTCGCCTGCCCCAGGAAGATGCGGGGCTGCGGCGGCAGCGGGCTCGCGGGCGGCTCGGGAGGCGCGATCTTGCGGAACGTCGCGCTCATGATCGGTCGCGACGGACGGGGAAGGTGGGGAACCCGTTCCGGTCGTATCGGGGCCCAAGGCACGGCAGCACGGCGAGCGGCAGGCGGGCCGCCTCGACGTCCCAGGTCCGCAGTGGCGCGGCCGGCAAGAACTCGCGAGGATCGAGCGTGTCCGACATCGCTCCCCTAACGCTGTCAGACGCACGTCGTACATAAACCCCGACACTCGACAGGAAGCGGAGGGGTTCTACGGGGTTTACCGAGAGAGGAGTCTGGCGGACAGCGGGCTGACCGGGTGGGGGCCGGGAGCCGCGACCAAGCTTATGCGAGGCGGGTCCGTCGCGGGCGGCGATGGCATCGGACCCTGCCGAGCCGGCCGAGGTCGATCGCTTCCTGTCCGCCGCCGAGGACCAGCTGCTCGACCTCGCGGTGGAGACCAACCAGGCGGACTGGGTCCACGCGACGTACATCACGCCGGACACCGAGGCGCTCGCGGCGCGCGCCACCGCGCGGTCGATCCAGACGACCGTGGAGCTCGCGAAGTCGTCGCGCCGGTTCGACGCCGTCCCGATGACGGAGGCCGACCGCCGGAAGATCCACCTGCTGCGCCTCTCCCTGACCCTCGTCGCGCCGTCCGACCCGCTGACGGCCCGGGAGCTCAGCGGACTCGTGGCGGCGATGGAAGGGACCTTCGCCCGCGGCCGCCACGTCCCCCGGGGCGGCACGGAGCCGCTCGACCTGCAGGGGCTCTCGCGCATCCTGACCGAGAGCCGTGAGCCCGAGGCGCTCGAGGACGCATGGGTCGGGTGGCATCGCGTCGGGCGCGACATCCGGGACGACTTCACGCGGTACGTCGCGCTCGCCAACCGGGGCGCCCAGGAGCTCGGGTTCGACGACACGGGCGCGCTCTGGCGGTCGAAGTACGACATGCCGCCCGCCGACTTCCTGAAGGAAGCCGAGCGGCTCTGGCAGCAGGTCGAGCCGTTCTACCGCTCGCTGCACGCCTACGTGCGGCGGCGGCTCGTCGAACGGTACGGGTCCCCGCGCGTCCCGGAGCGCGGCCCGATCCCCGTCCACTTCCTCGGGAACATGTGGGCGCAGAGCTGGGAGACGGTCTACGATCTTCTCGCCCCGCCGGGATCGGCGGGGGGCTTCGACCTGACCCGCGCCCTCGTCGCGCACGGGACCACGGTCCCGCAGATGGTCGGCTACGGCGAGGGGTTCTTCCGCTCGCTCGGTCTCCCGCCGCTGCCGCCCTCGTTCTGGGAGCGCTCGATGCTCACCCGACCGAAGGACCGCGAGGTCGTCTGCCACGCGAGCGCCTGGGACATCGACCAGGTCGACGACCTGCGCATCAAGATGTGCACCGAGATCACCGGCGAGGACTTCGGCGTGATCCACCACGAGCTGGGGCACAACTACTACCAGCGCGCGTACGCGGAGCAGCCGTACCTCTTCCGCGACAGCGCCCACGACGGCTTCCACGAGGCGCTCGGCGACACGATCGCGCTCTCGATCACGCCCGCCTATCTCGCCCACCTCGGGCTCGCGGACCCCGGCGCGCCCCCCGAGGACGACCGGGCGCTGCTGCTCCGCACCGCCCTGGCGAAGATCGCCTTCCTTCCGTTCGGCTACGTCATCGACCTCTGGCGCTGGAGGGTGTTCGACGGCTCGATCGGTCCGGACGAGTACAACCGGACGTGGTGGGATCTCCGTCGCCG
>JASHWL010000105.1 GCA_030044105.1 Thermoplasmata archaeon | reverse complement strand
TGCGCCTCGGGCGGTTTCGCGTTGCGGGCGGCCGTCCGGGCGATCGAGTCCGGAGAGCGGGATCTCGTGCTCGTCGCCGGCCTCGAGAAGATGACGGACGTCCCGAGCGCGCGGCGGCGCTACTGGCTCGGGGTCTCGGGCGACACGGAGTGGGAGCGCTCGGCCGGCCTCACCTTCGCGGGCGTCTACGGCCTCCTCGCCTCCCGCTACCTCCAGCAGTACGCCGCCGGGAAGGACGCGCTCGTCGCGGTGGCGGTGAAGAACCACGAGAACGGGGCGCTCAACCCGAACGCGCACTTCCAGAAGCCCGTCACGCCCGAGGCGGTGCGCTCCTCTCCCCGGGTCGCCGACCCGCTGGGCCTCTACGACTGCTGCCCGGTGAGCGACGGCGCCGCGGTCCTGCTGCTCGCCGCGCCGGGCGAGGCGCGCCGGTTCACGGACAGCCCCGTGTTCATCGACGGGATCGGCGCCGGATCGGACTCCCTCGCGGTGCAGGAGCGGGCCGACCTGCTCCGGTTCGGAGCCACCCGCTGGGCGGTGGACGAAGCCCTCCACAGCGCCCGGGCGGAGCGTCGGGGGATCTCGTTTCTCGAGGTCCATGACTGCTTCACGATCGCCGAGCTGCTCGCCCTCGAGGACCTCGGCTTCGCCGAGCCCGGACAGGCGGCCGAGATGACGCTCGGCGGCCGGACGGCACGAACGGGCGACCTGCCGGTGAACCCGGACGGGGGCCTGAAAGCGAAGGGTCACCCGATCGGCGCCTCGGGGGTCAGCCAGGCGTACGAAGTGTTCGTGCAGCTGCGCCAGGCCGCCGGACCGCGCCAGATCCCGCACGCCGAACGGGCGCTCACGCACAACGTCGGCGGGGCCGGCGCGACGGCGGCCGTCACCCTCTACTCCTCGGGCTAGCACGATGCGGGGCGTGATCGCGGGGGCGGCCTACCGCCCGGAGGGTCCGGGGGCCGCGTGGGACGAGGACGGCTTCACGCTGGCCGCCTCCGCGATCGAGTCGTTGCAGGACGCCCACCCGGATCTCCGCCGACCCGACTCGGCCGTGGTCGCCGGCGCGTTCGTCCCTTCGGAACTGGAGGATCTGGCCCGGTACCTGGGTCTTCCTGCCGGGTCCGCCGTGCCGCGGGAGGCGACCCTGGCGGCGGCCGTGGCCCACGCGAGCTCGATCGCCGGCACCGGGGGCCTCACGCTGGCGGTGGGGCTGGAGCGGCGGTCCGGTGACGCCGGGGGCGACGGGGCGCTCGCGCTCGCGATCGGCGAAGGAGCTCCGGTCCCGGTCCCCACGGGTCCGCCACCGGACACCCTGGGAGGGGAGATCGCGGGCTGGTCCGCTGCGATCGCGGGGGCCCGCATCCTCTCCGGGGCCGGCGCGTCGGCCACGCGCGTCGCGCGCCCCCCGGATCCCGATCCGCCGCTCTCCCCGGGCCAGCCCGTAGCCCAGGGCGCGTACGTGCCCTGGCCACGGTACGTCGAGAGCACGACGGCGCACTGGAGCCTCGTCGCGGCGCGCTGTCCCGCCTGCGGGACCGTGACCTTCCCGGCGGGGCGCGCGTGTCGGAACTGCGGCGCGCGAGAAGGCCTCGTGCCGTTCCGTCTCGGGCGGGACTCCGGGGTCATCGCCGCCCTCACGGTGATCGGACCGGGAGGACAACCGACCGAGTTCGATCCGCAGGTGGAGGCGCACGGCCCGTACGGCGTGGCGATCGTCGAGTTTCCGGAGGGGGTGCGCGCGACGCTGCAGGTGGCCGCTCCCCCCGGACCTGCGCTCGCGCTGGGAAGCGCCGTCGCGACGCGGCTGCGCCGGACCTACCCGATGGAAGGGCGCTGGAGATACGGTCGCAAGGTGCTGCCCCGCGCGGGCGGTCCGAACCCGGGCTAGGCGAACCCGGGCAGGTCGCGGTCGCGCTTCTCCTTCTTGACGTACGGTTCGGCCGTGATCCCGAGGTGGGTCGCGATCGACCGGAACGCTTGCACGAGCTGCTCGATCGACCGCGCGAGCTCCCGTTGCTCTTCCCGGAGGGCGTGGAGCTCCTCGCGAAGCTGACGCAGTTCGATCTCCCACCGGTCCTTCTCCGAAGGTAGTGTCATGAGTCTCGCCGACCCAGTCCCGGCCGGTACATAGGGGGGTCGCCTCGGGGACTCTGTGCCCTCGGCCGAGTAGGCCTCTCGGCCCACTTGTTCCTAGGTACGGTCACCGGACGGACCGAAGGGAGACGAGGAGACCCCCTTCTCGACGAACGGGGTCCACTCTCCCTTCTCGGGGGAGAAGTCGACGCGCTCCAGGCGGACGAGGAAGCTCTTGAGCAGGCCGCCCGGAGTCGGGCGGACCGTCACTTGGTACACGTAGATGCCGAATCCCATGAACTCGCTGACGCGTCGAAGAACCTCGCCCAGGTCCTCCCGCGGGACGGTGACCTGGATCGCGGTCTCCCCCAGCAGGGTCGAGAACTCGTCGATGTCGAACGGACGCTCGAGCGCGATCAGGGGCGCGGGAGCCGGAGCGGCCGCTTCGGTCGGAGGAGCCGGACCCGGGGCGGCGGCGGAGGCCGCCGGTCGCGGGGGTCCCCGAACGGAGAGCTGGGGATCCTTGGGCGGATACCGATCGAGGACGGGGGAGGCGTCCCGGCCGACGAATCCGCCCTTCCGCTTCCGCGGTGGGGCGCGACGGGGCTTCCGGGCCACCTTCTTGGATCGTCGGGCGGGCGGCATGCGACGGCCCGGGGCATGCGGTGGGGGCTTAAGGAGACGACCTGACCGCGAGTCGTCGCACGTTCGGATACGCATGCGCCCGCGCGTGCGTGGCCGACGGGTCGCGGCCGCGTTTCCTCCGCTCTCCGCCGAGAAATCCACGGGGTCAGGGCGGTTTGTCGCGATTCGGACCGTGCGACTCCTCGTCACGGCTAGCCCCTTTTGTCGCGCTCAGTACGACAGATGGATTATGTAGGACGGGGACGGTGCCCAGCGTTAGGCCCCTGCCGAAAGGAAGGGGGCGCGAATCGGAGAACGCACATGCCGGCGCGAGTGATGAAGGAGTTCCAGGCCCCCCGGGGCCTGCCCAGGAAGACGGCGTCCGTCTGTCCCGAGTGCATCAAGGTCATCCCCGCGATCGTCCGCGAGAAGGACGGCCGCGTCATCATGGAGAAGACCTGCCGTACCCACGGCTACTTCTGGGACATCATCTCGAACGACGTCGACTTCTACCTCCGGATGGAGGTCTACGCGCACGACGGGGTCGGCTACGAGAACCCCTACTACGACAAGTTCCGCGGCTGCCCGACCACGTGCGGGATGTGCAGCCACCACAAGTCCCACACGGGCCTCGCCCTGATGGACCTCACCAACCGCTGCAACCTGAAGTGCCCGGTCTGCTTCGCGAACGCCAACGCCGCGGGCTACGTCTACGAGCCGACCCGCGAGCAGATCCACTTCATGCTGAAGACCCTCCGGGAGCAGAAGCCGGTGGGCACGGTCGCGGTCCAGTTCTCGGGCGGCGAGCCCACGCTCTCCCCGCTGTTCCTCGACGCGGTCTCGATGGCCCGCGACCTCGGTTTCAAGCAGATCCAGGTCGCCACGAACGGCATCCGGGTCGCCAACGAGCCCGGCTTCGCCCAGGCCTGCCGGGAGTCGGGGCTGCACACGCTCTACCTCCAGTTCGACGGTCTGGACGACGAGATCTACCGCAAGGTGCGGGGGGTCCCGCTCCTGAAGGTCAAGCAGAAGGCGATCCAGGCCGCACGCGAGACGCACTCCTCGGCGGGCGAGCTCGCCGCGGGCAAGCCGGACAAGCCGCTCTCGGTCGTCCTGGTGCCGACCCTCGTGGGCGGCTTCAACGAGAAGGAGATCTGGCCGACGGTCAAGTTCGCGATCGACAACATCGACGTCGTGCGCGGCGTCAACTTCCAGCCGGTCGCGCTCACGGCGCGGATCCCCGACAAGGACCGCTTCCAGATGCGGTTCACCCAGTCGGACCTCGTCCGCATCCTCTGCACCGAGGGGCCGTTCGAGCGGTCGGACTTCTTCCCCGTGCCGTCGGTGGCGCCGATCTCCGAGCTCGTCTCGATCATCCACGGCGAGGAGAAGATGACCCTGACCACCCACCCGGGCTGCGGCTGCGCGACCTTCGCGTTCATCTCGAAGGACGGGCAGAAGATCACCCCGCTCCCGCGGTTCATGGACGTCGACGGTTTCTTCGAGAGCGTCGAAGGGATGATCGACAAGTACCGGGACGCCCGGTTCGCGCGCGTGCGCACCGCGGTCGCCGGGGCGCGCCTGCTCCACGATGTCGCGAAGTTCTTCGACTTCTCGAAGGCTCCGGAGGGCCTGGACGAGAAGAACTGCGTGAAGGTCATCGCCTCGATC
>JASHWL010000104.1 GCA_030044105.1 Thermoplasmata archaeon | reverse complement strand
CGGGAGGAGGTCCCGGCCCCGTACCGCCGGTTCGGTCAGCCGGTCCTGATCCCGGGCGACATGGGCACGGCGAGCTACGTGCTCGCCGGGCTGCCGACCTCGATGACCCGGTCGTTCGGCTCGTCGTGCCACGGCGCCGGTCGCCGCCTGTCGCGCCACGCGGCCGAGCGCGCGTTCCGCTACGACGAGGTGACGCGGGGGCTCGCGGGCCGGGGCATCGTCGTGCGTTCGAGCTCCCGCGAGGGCGTCACCCAGGAGGCCCCCGGCGCGTACAAGGACGTCGAGGAGGTCGTCCGCGTCGCCGAGGGGGCGGGGCTCACCCGCCGCGTCGCGCGGCTCGTGCCGCTCGGCGTTGTCAAGGGCTAGGCGGGGCGCGGCGCCGCGGGATCGAGATCACGGCCGCGGCGACGGCCGCGATCGCGCCTCCCAACAGGGCCACCTCGGCGAGCGGCAAGAACGCCGCGGGCGACCGGGGAGGCGGGGCCGGCGCGGCGCTGACGTTGAGCGTGAAGGTCCGCTGCAGCTCCTCGCCGACCGCGTCCGTGATCCGGATCGTGGCGACGTAGGAGCCCGCGCTCGCGTAGGTGTGGCTCACGTTCCCGACGTCGGAGTCCGTCCCGTCCCCGAAGCTCCACGCGTAGGTGTACGGCGGATACCCTCCGGAGGCTGCCGCCGAGAAGGCCACGGTGAACGGGGCGGTCCCGTTGAGGGCGGACGCTCCCGAGGCGAGCGCGAACGGCGCGATCCCGACGCTGACCCCGTGCGCGTCCCACGCGGCGTCGCCGAAGGAGTCGTTCGCCTCGACGGTCGCGGTGTAGAGGCCCAGCGAGGCGTAGGTCGTGGTCACCGAGGTCCCGGTCGCGTTCACGCCGTTGCCGAAGTCCCAGGCGATCCCGGTCGTTCCCGGTCCGTTCGCAGCAGCGGACGCGGTCCACACGAGCGGGGGCGCCCCGCGGGCCGGACCGGGCGAGTCGGTCAGGACGAGCGCGTCCGCCGCCGGCGCGAACCCCCCCATCTCCACGGCGAACAGCGACGCGAAGTCGAACGGCTCGCTCACGTTGATGCCATCGGGCGCGTACTCGATCTGGAGCGTCCCGTTCAGGCGCCCGTCGGCGGGATCGGTCGCGGGCGCATAGAACGTCCTCGAGAAGTCCGCCTGGAACGAGGAGCCGCCCGCGGCGAGCGTCCAGTGGTCCGAGAACGCCCCGCCCTGCGCGGGCACTAACGGACTCGTGCTCGTGGTGAAGTTGATCGTGGTGGCGCTCGGCACCGAGACGACCGGGCCGATCGTCGCGGTCACCCAGACCCCGGTGGTGCGGACGTCGATTAGGAACGCCTCGCTCGCGTTCCCCTGTCCCTGATCCGAGACCTGGCCCGTCAGCCAGTAGAGCCCCGGGTCCGCGTAGGTGACGCTCACGGAGTCGCCCGAGTACGTGTGCCCGTCGCCGTCGGTCCACTGGGTCGCGTTCGCCCCCAGGCCACCCGAGACGGTAGCGTCCGCTTCGACCGTCAGCGGGGCAGGACCGTAGACCGTGGGAACGGAGAAGATCGCGGAGAGGCGGGGCGCCACGGTGACCGACGTCGAGGCCTCCAACGGGCCCGTCCCGGTGCCGTTGACGAACATCGTGACGGGATAGGTCCCGGCGGCCCGGAAGATCGCGCAGCCGCACGCCCGGATGTACGGGTCGGTCGAGACCAGGGTCATGGAGTAGGTCCCGAGGCCCCCCGTGAGCTGGAACAGGTCGGGAAAGTCGGCGGGCGCGTCGCGCTCGGGGACGTCCGACGCCGCGCTCAGGGCGAAGGCGCCCCGGTCGACCGCGCAGTCGGGGGCCGGGGCCCCGCCCGCGGAGATCGCCACGGGCACGCTCTCCCCTCCGTCGGGAGGCTCCGCCGAGTCGACCGCGATCACGACCGCGCAGTAGCCGCCCGCGACCGCGAAGGCGTGATCGACCACGGGGCTCGAGGAGCCGTTCACGAACGTCCCGTCGCCGAACGAGAAGTCGTAGGTGTACGGGGCCGTTCCGCCGGAGACCTCCGCCGTCAGCGTCACGGTCGCGCCGACGGCCGGCGCGGTCGTGGAGGCGACGAGCCCGACGGACAGCGTGCTCCCCGAGCCCACCACGATCGCGATCGGGATCGAGTCCGAGACGTTGGCGCCGCTGTCCCACACGTAGGCCTCGGCCGCGTAGACGCCCGGGGCGTCGTAGACGTGGGCCACGCCGGCCGCGGGGACGTCGCCCGACGTGCCGTCCCCGAAGTACACCCCGGTGATGGGATAGGTGCCGGTGCCGCCGGTCGCGTTCGCGAAGAACGTGACCGAGAGCGGGGCCGGCCCGTAGGTGACCGTCGCGTTGAGCGAGACCGCGAGCGTGGAACGCGCGACGGGCGTCCCGGCGAGGTCGGCGATCAGCGCCCCGGCGATGGGGGAGCCGATGCCGGTCACCGGGTTCCAGCCCGGGCCGGCGGCGTACCCGTTGGACCCGCTCGTGATCTCGTGGAAGTCGTCCGTGTAGCGGGCGCTGTCGAGGATCGCGTAGAGCGACGGATCGAGGAAGCCGAGCGGGGCCCCGTGCACGTCGTCGGCGACCGCCGCGATCCCGGCCCAGATCGGGGTCGCCACGCTCGTCCCCGCCGCGGCCCCCGCGGTTCCGCCCTGAACGATGTCGACCCCCGGCTCCGAGACGGCGGACACGTCGGGATCGGCGCGGGTCGTACCGGCCGTCAGGCCGGGGCCGGTCTGCCAGTACGGTCGGGGGAACGGCGAGTACCCCCCGCCCGAACCGCCCTGATTGTCGCAGCCGGGATAGGAGGCGCCCGAGGAGTTCCCCGACCAGGCGGTCTCGCTCTCGTAGGCGCCGTCGGACGCGAGGTCGAGGTCGGTCCCGCCGACGCCGGTGACGTACGGGTCGGAGGCCGGATAGTTGGTCGCCACGCCGCTGGTCCCGTCGGAAGCGCCGCAGTCGCCGGTCGCCGCGAAGACGCTGATCCCCTCCGCCGCCGCGAACTCGAGGACGGGACTCAGGATCGCGTAGGAGCCGTCGGTGCTCGCGTTGCAGGCGGCCGAGCAGGGTGCTTCGTAGGCGTTGTAGATCCCCACGTCCGGCTCGCCCCAGCTCAGCGAGAGCACGTTGACGAGATCGTTCGCGACCAGGTAATCGACGGCCTCGTAGAGCCCGACGCCCGAGTTCGGGGCGAACGTCATGTCGATCGTGGCGCCCGGCGCCGTCGCGTGCGTCCATTCCAGATCGAGCGCCTCCTCGAGCCCCCAGTCCGTGTCCGTGGCGTTCAGGTCGACCGTCGTCGGGACCGGGTAGAGGTAGTGCACGGTGGGCGTGGGGAGGTCGAAGCCGCTGTCGAAGTCGGCGAGATCCCGCTCGAGGTCGGCCTGGCTCTCGGCGGCGTCGTAGGTGTCCACGACCCCGATCGTGACCCCCGTTCCGTTCGTGCCGTTCGCGAGGTCATCGGCGAGGTCGTAGCCCGTCCAGATCTGGCACGGCGAGTACGGGGAGCCGCCGGAGCATCCGCTGGCCGCCGGCCCGGCCACCGCCGTCGACGCGCCGAGCGAGGCGACCGCCGCGGGCTCGAGGACCGTCGCGTTGCCGAGCCCCAGCGCTCCGGTCCAGGGCAGATCGGCCGGGAGCTGCGCGGCCCCCAGGTGGCTCACGAACGTGCGACCTCCGGGAGCGACGAACTGCTCGAAGCTCGTGTCGAAGGCCGCTCCCACGCGGGGCGCCGGACCCGAGACCTCGACCATCAGACCGTCCGGGCTCGCGACCGCCGAGAGCCCGAACCCCCGGAAGTAGGCCAGCGCCGCCGAGAGGTCCGCGGGCGTGGCTCCGTACCGGGACGCCAGGACCTGGGGGGAGAGGAACTGTCGGTAGACGCTCGAGCCGGGCGTGTAGAGATCGACGAGGTAGTCCGCCAGGCCCGACTCGTCCCGCGGTTCGAGACCGACCGCGACCGAGAGGGAGGTCGTATCGTTCACCGGGCCCGCCTCGTGGACGCCGTTCGAGGGCGAGTAGCCCGGCGCGATGGTCGTCACGCCGGTGGACACGGGAGCGGTACCGGCGCCGGAGTCCCCCGGCGCCCCGGCGGGGCTCGGGCCACCGGTCCGGATCACCGGGCCCACCGCCGCCAGCAGGCCCGCGAGGAGCAGCGCCGCGATCAGTCCTACCACAAGAACCACGCGCGGGCCCATCGGTGGCGCCGGTAGTGCCGGTCGGTGGGCTTATCGTTGCGCCCCGCGCCGCGCGCCCGTAGAGTCTATTACGCAGCCGCGGCGTCCGACGGTCGGGGCGTACTTGGACCCGTACCTCGGCTACGAGATCGCCGTCCTCGTGATCGCGATCTACGGCGCGATCGTCTATGCCCTCTACCGAACCGGCCACATCGGTCCGGACCACGCGCTCACCCTGCTCGGGCCCGCGCTCATGATCAAGACCAAGCGCGGACGGGCCGCGATCGACCGATGGGCGCGCTTCCGCCGGTTCTGGACCGCGGTGTCCGACCTCGGCGTCGCGCTGGCCGCGATCGCGATGGCCTCCATCGTGCTCCTGCTCGCCTTCGACGCGGTGCTCGCGCTCCGGCTGAACGCGTCCAACGCGCCCCCGGTCACGGAGGCCCTCGGGCTCCCCGGGATCAACCCGATCATCCCGGTCGGCTACGGCATCCTGGCGCTCGTGGTCGGCGTGGTGCTGCACGAGCTCGCGCACGGGGTCGTCGCCCGCTCCCAGGGGATCGGCGTGAAGACGATCGGGGTCCTCTGGTGCGTCGTCCCGGTCGGGGCCTTCGTCGAGCAGGACGACGCCGAGATGAACGCCGCCCCGCGCCGCAAGCGGGACCGCGTCGCGGCCGCCGGGGTCCTGGCGAACTTCTTCCTCGCGGTCGCGTTCTTCGTCGGCCTCTCGTTGATGGTCAGCGGGTCGGTCGCCCCGAACGCGAACGGGGTCGGGGTCACGCTGGTGGAGTCGGGCACGCCGGCGGCGAACGCGACGATCGCGCCGGGCGACATCATCACCTCGATCAACGGCACCGCGACCACCACGGTCGACGCGTTCGAGTCGTCCCTCGAGCACACGACCCCGGGCGAACGGGTCACGGTCGTCTACTACACCTCGACGGCCGGTCACCTGGTCACGGTGAACGTGACCCTGGCCCCGAGCCCCACGGTCGCCGGGCGCGGGTTCCTCGGGGTCGGCGTCTCCTTCCTCACGCCGGCCGACCTCAAGACCGTGCTCGTCGCGCCGTGGTCGAGCTCCTACGGTCCGGTCGACGGGTCGATCTACTGGCTGGTGCTCCCGCTCGCCTCGCTGGAGCCCGTGGGAGGCTCCACGGTCCAGTTCTTCCACCTGACCGGCCCCCTCGCCGGCGCCGGATCGGGGGCGTTCTGGGTGCTCGCGAACGTGCTGTACTGGCTGGCTTGGATGAACCTCCTGCTCGGCCTCTCGAACGCGCTCCCGCTCGTCCCGCTCGACGGCGGGCTCCTCTTCCGGGACTTCGCGGCCTCCGTGGCCGCCCGGTTCCGGGCCGGGTGGTCGGCAGCCCGTCTCGACGAGTTCGGTACCCGAGCCGTCACCGCTTCCTCCGTCCTGGTCCTGGTGCTCCTCGCATGGCAGTTCATCGTGCCTCGGCTCCTCTAGACGCGCGCTCGCTCTTCGCGGAGTACCCGTTCCTCCCGGGAGCGGAAGGGCTGCTCGGCGGGGACCCGGTCTCCGTCCGCGGCCTGCTCGACGACCCCGCCTACGCCCGTCCCCGGGCGATCGGGTCCGCCCGGATCCTCGCGGCCGCGGACGATCCGCGGGCCACCCGCGACATCGCGGAGCTCGAGCGCGCCGGTCCGGAGGAACGGTACCTGTCGTTCCTGTTCGCCCAGATCGTCCTCGCGGCGGCCCCGTCCTCCGCTGCGCTCCGGCGATGGGCGGTGGCCGAAGCGAAGCGGACGTACGCGCGGCTCGCGACGGTGCCGGCCGAGGAGCTCACCGAGGTCGCCGGACGGCTCGGGTTCGGCGCGACGGTCGTCGCGGGGGACCGCATCGAGCTCCCGCTCGTCGACTATCTCCGTCTCTCGGTCCCGATCCGGGAGGCCGACTTCCGCCTCAGCCGGCAGGAGGTGGCCGGGGGGAACGTGCGCGTCGGGCGGGTCCGCGCCGCCCGCCTGGTCCAGGAGGCGATCCGGCTCCGCCTCGCCGCGCCCCTGCCCCTCGCGGAGGACGTCCGGGACCGGGTCCGGCAGCAGGAGGCCGACCTGCTCCGCCGGCTCGCCGAACGCAGCCCCGCCCCCGTCGCGCGGGGCGGGCCGGGGGCGGCGGCCCTGCGGCCCGAGCTGTTCCCGCCCTGCATCCGCAAGATGCAGCGGATGCTGCAGGCCGGGGAGAACCTCTCGCACGCCGGACGATTCGCGCTCGCCGCCTTCCTCCACCGGGCCGGCGCCGACTTCGAGACCATCGTGGACGCCTACCGCGGAGCGCCGGACTTCGACGAGTCGATCACCCGGTACCAGGTCGAGCACATCACGCACCACGACGGGGGGGCCGGGTACACGCCGCCCGAGTGCGACACGCTCCGGAGCCACGGGCTTTGCTTCCGGGACGGGGATCCCGCGAGCGACCGTCCGGTCGACCGGCAGCGCGACGAGCTGTGCTACCGCCCGGACCTCCGCCACCCATTACAGTACTATAGGTGGAGAGGCGGCCGGGTCCTCGCGACGGACGACGACGGACCTACGTCCCGGGGGGCAGGGCCCGGTACACGCGCAGCGCCCGGGCGATCGCCGTCCACTGGCCGGCGATGACGAAGTAGAGCATCGCGACGTCGAGGACCGTGAACCCGATCCCGTAGAGCTCGAACCGCTCCCAGGGCGCCGAGGGGGCCCACGGCCAGGGGAGCGACCAGTCGAACTCGAGGAACGCCGCCAGCGCCAGCACCACCAGGCGGTCGGCCCGGGACAGGAGGCCGCCGTAGAGCCGCCCCTGCCCGACGGCCTGCGCCTGGGTCCCCATGTAGCTGGTGAGCAGGAGGCTCGCGAGCGCGAGCAGCGCCAGGATCGGGATCGCGAAGCCCGACGCGGCGATCCCGAGCACGATGGCGAGGTCCGCGTACCGGTCGAAGACGTGGTCGAGGAAGTCGCCGCGCACGGAGCTGCGGTGCGTGGCCCGCGCGACCTCGCCGTCGAGGACGTCGAAGAGCCCCGCGAAGAAGATCAGCACGGCGACGGGGAGGAAGAGCAGCGGGCTCGTCCATCGGACGAGGACCGCGAGGACCCCCGCCCCGAGAGCGAGCGCGAGGGCCGTCCCGCTCAGCTGCGAGGGGGTCCAGCCGTAGAACGGCCGGCCGAGGCGCTGGATGTACGGCTGGAGGCGGGCGCGATAGCCCTCCAGCACCATTGGCGCCGTTATCTCGGCCGGTCCAAAAGATGCGCGGTGACCCGCGGGTCCGAGAGCCAGTCGACCGATCGATCGGTCGGCTCGGGCCGGGTGCGGAGCAGGCGCTCGACGGCGCGGGCGACCGCCGCGACGCCGGAGCGCGAGGTGTCGATCTGCCAGACCGGGACCTTACGTTCGGTTGCTTCACGGGCGACGAGGTCGATCGCCTCGGCCACGTAGTTCATGCGCCGGTCCCGGGCGCTCCCCCGGCGGGCGCGCCGGAGGCGGCGCTCCAGGGTCAACGGATGGCATCGCAGGACGATCACGCCCGACACCGGAAGAAGGTGGGCGAGGTGGCCGACCAGCACGGTCCCCGGAGGGCTCGGATGCCGGCCCATCCAACGGCGCAGGGCGGGAAGGTCGACCTCGGTCCCCCGACCCCGGCGACGGCCGGCACCGGCGCGCCGGGCGAGCGCCCCGACCTCCGTCGGCCGCCAGGGTCTCCGGAGCCTTCGCGCGACGGTGGACTTGCCGCTGCCCGGCGTCCCGGTGAGCGCGACGGGTCGGGAGTCCGGCGGCGAGGGCGGGCGGGCAGCCGGCCGGCGACGACGCGATAGGGGCCGAGTCACGGATGACGCAGTATACGCGTCGCACCGAAAATGTTGGCGCGAGGTTTAAGTAACGGAAGTCTTCCGGGGGCTCATGCGTCGCGTTGCCGGGTTGAACTATCGTACCTTGGCGATTGGTGTAACGGTTGTCGTCCTCGCGGGCCTCGTGCTCGGCTCGGCGGGGCTGGGTGCCGCGGCCGGGTTGGCATCCCACTCGGGGAAGAGCAGCTCGGCGAGCTCCGCCGCTCCCGCGCGCGCGTCGCCGACGCCCGCCGCGCAGGGTCAGGACACGACCTCGGTCACCATCGGCTTGATCTATACGCCGGGTCCGACGTTCCCGGCGAACATCACCTTCTACACGAACATCACCTGGGGCGTCATCTCCGACACCACCACCTTCGCCTACGTCACCGCGAACCTGACGACGACACCCATCACGTACTTCCCGACCAACGTGAGCCTGAACGACACGATCGACAGCGCGCTCGTCACGTCGAGCGTGATCAACGGGGTCCCCTACGCGAACTACACGTGGACCGCGGACCTCGACGCGGCCACCCTCGGCTGCACCGACGCCTCGTGCTATAGCTTCCTGGGTGCGGGCTTTACTCAGAACGTGACCTTCACGATCTACGTCACAGAGAACGGCGCGTCGACCGGGGGCGGCTTTGCCTCCTCCTCGCTCGCCTACATCGACTCGGCGGTGCTCACGACCTTCGCGAGCGCGGGGTTCGTGCTGCCCGCGACCAACGAGACTCTCGCGACGACGTACGCGACGGATGTGCCGTTCAACTTCACCGTCGAGCTCTGGGTGAACTCGAGCTACCTCGCCGCGACCAACGCCACCGTGAGCGCATGGGTGACGGTGTACTACGCGCCGACCTTGTCCGTGATCGGCGTCGTGAGCCTGAACGACTCGGTCAACGGGACCGTCCCCTTTGATATCAATCCGGCGAGTCCCACTGGTGCGGTCGATTCGAACGGAACCTCGTGGACGGGGTACTGGACGAACATCACGTACACGTTCACCCTGAATGCTAGCGCCTTGAACCTGACCTGGTCCGCGCTGGTCACCGCGTTGGGCGGCGGAGGCGAGCTGGAACTGTTGGTCGGGGCCAACGTCGACGGAACGGCCGTCGGGGGCTATGCGCCCGGAGCAGAGCAGGTCTTCGACCTCTCGACCATCTCGGGCACGACGCTTGCCTACGGAGGAATTGACGGATCGCCCGTGCCCTACCAACCGCTGCCATACACCCAGTACGGGTGGCTCAACCTGAGCAGCGTTACCTACGGCTTCCTGACGTGGAACAGCACCTACACCGCGTACTTCGTCCTCGTCGACGGTTCCACGGTGCTCACGAGCTGGTCGGTCAACGACTCGGCGAACACAACGCTCGGTACCTACTTCAGCCTCGAGGAAGTGAGCAACGGGACCTCGCCGCTGGGCACGCAGTGGGTCAACTACACCTGGAGCTTGGCCATCACTCCGGCGGACATCACTTCGGGCGCGTACGGGGACGCGTTGACCCTGTACGCTAACGCCACCGCCGATGGGGCGATGGTCACCGGCATCTCCAGCAGCGTGGGGACCCCCTACAGCCTGCCGTTCAATGTGCCCATCTTCGTGGACGAGCTGGCCCAGCATCCGACGGCAATCTCCGCGAAGTTCACCACGCCGGTGTCCGACTACATCGATGTCTCCACGGCGCCGTTCGATCTCGGGTTCACGCTCTCGGTGACGAACGCGACGATCACGAACGAGAGCACGACGATTGTGCTCGCGGTCGTGGACGCCACGATCCCGGCCGCGATCGCGTTCTATCCGATCGCGCTGTACCCGGGCCAGCTCTCCTACGTCTTCCCGGTGAGCGCCTCGACGGTGTCGACGTGCACGGTCGCGGCGGTGTGCGCGGAGACCTCGCCGTCGGACGACTTCTACTTCACCGTCAACGTGACGGTGGACGGGATCGGCGCTCCGCTGAACGGGTCGGTGGCCTTCGGCACGGCCTCGATCGGTCCCGCGTTCTTCATCGGACAGGACGCGACGATCGTGACGCTGTCGCCGTCCGGCTCGTCGCCGATCCCGCTGGCGACCGGGAACGTCACGTTCACGACGTTCTACCAGGGCGACTTCATCTCGGGGGCGAGCCTGACGGTCTACCTCGGCACCGTACCGGTCTTCACGGCGGTCATGACCCAGCTCACGCCGGGCGTGCCCGCGACCGCGGTGTGGGACGCGACGGCGGCCGGCTCGTACACCGCTTCGGTGGAGATGACGCTCACGTCGGGTCCCCCGGTCTACGACAACACGACGCTGACCATCACGTCGGTCTCCTCGACGACCGTCTACATCAACAGCAGCACGTATCACAACGTCACCCTGCTCGGGAGCCTCTCGCCGGCGGTCGCCGGGACGATCCTCCTGCTGGTGGGCC
Source organism: Thermoplasmata archaeon (assembly GCA_030044105.1). Taxonomy (GTDB): domain Archaea; phylum Thermoplasmatota; class Thermoplasmata; order Lutacidiplasmatales; family UBA184; genus Lutacidiplasma. The sequence continues at coordinate 18,995 of JASHWL010000104.1, read as the reverse complement.
TGATCGTGGGCATGATCGTCGCGCTGCTGGTCGGACGGATGATGTGGGGCGGCTCGAAGACCCAGGAGCCCCCGCAGCAGTGGCAGCAGGGCAGCCAGCCGGGGACCACCGGCGGAACCGACACCTCTGCGGCCGGGACCACCACGGACTCGGGGAGCACGCCTCCCTCGAGCGGCGGCACCTGAGCGCCGGGAACCGGTGCTCACCGTACCCTTTCCTCTCCCCCCGCCCTCAGCGGGGGGAGCTCTTCTGTAAGGACCCGAATCGAACCGGCGGGCGTCGCGCTAGGCGAGCCGCAGCGCCGGGAACTGGCGCCGCCAGGCGAGGACCTCCGCGGCGACGCGCTCCCCCCGGATCCCGCCGCGGACGAGGAGGTCCGCGAGCCGCGGCATGTCGTCCGTCGTGAGCCCGAGCCGGGCCGCCTCGGCAGTGCCGATCCGTCCCACGAGGTCGATCAACAGCCGTTGGCGTTCGAGCCGGCGGGCCAGCGCGCCGGCTCCGATCCCATGCTGCGCGCGCAGCGCCGGGCGGTCGAGGTGGATCTGGTGCGAGCGGGTGAAGCCCTGGGCCTTTGCGATCAGCGGCACGCCGCGGGCGTCGAGCTCCTGGGCCAACCGCTGCGCGTTGCCGACCGTGGTACGCGCGTACTCGACGCCCACGCGCTCGAGCTCGAGCAGAGTCTGCGCGACGCCCGCGATGCGGTTCCAGTGCGCGTTGTCGAACACGCGCCAGACGAGCGCCGGGTCGATCTGGGCGAACAGATCCTCCCGGTCGGTCAGCAGCAGCCCGCCCTGAGGTCCCGGGAACGACTTGTGCGTGCTGCCCACGACGACGTCGGCGCCCTCGCGGAGGGGATCCTGGAACTCGCCGCCCGCGATGAGTCCGAGCACGTGGGAGGCGTCGTAGAGGACGAGCGCGTCCACGGCGTGCGCGGCCTCGGCGATCGCGCGCAGCGGATACGGGAACAGGAAGAAGCTCTGGCCGAGCAGGACCGCGTTCGGCCGCTCCCGTCGGATCGCCTCCGCGGCGACCGTCGCGTCGACCGAGAATCCCTCGCCGTCCGCGGGCAGCGGACGGACGACGTGCTGCAGGAGCGCGGGGACGAACCCCGGCGCGTACCCGTCGTACCCCCCGCGATCGGGCGGGATCGCGAGCACGCGGGATCCCGGCGGGAGGAGCGGCACCAGCGCGGAGAGGGCCGCGATGTGGCCCGACAGCGGTCGGACCGTCGCGCACCGGGCGCGGAACACACGCGCCGCCGCGGCGTTGGCCAGCGCCTCGATCTGATCGGTGTAGCGCGTCCCGGTGTAGCTGTTGTCGAGCGCCTCGCCGTCGAACTCGGCCGCCATCGGCAGCGTGTAGCGGCCGGCGAGGTCGCTCGCCAGGAAGCGACGCGCCGCGGGCGACACCGCGTTCTCGCTGGGAAGGAGGTTGAACACCTCGCGCGATCGCCAGCGATCGTGCGCGCGCACGAGGCGCGCGAGCCGGCGCTCCTCGTCAGTCGCGGGCGTCGCCATCGGGACGGCCCGCGATCTCGCCCACCGCGAGCTTCCGGTGCTCCCGGTGCCCGCAACGGGGGCAGACGAGCTCCTTGCCCTGGGGCGCGAGCAGCGCGTGGCACACCTGGCAGCGCGCGGCGACGACGCCGAGGTTGCTGGCGGCGGTCGAGAGCTTGACCGACGGCCGCGCCTGGAGCACGCGCGCGAGGAGCAGGTCGCCGACGGCGAACTCGCCGGCGAGCGTCTCGGTGTAGCCCTCCTTCGCCTTCGAGATGTGGACCGTCCCCTCGGGGGTCCCCGGGATCCCGCGCGGGTTCGACGCGGTCGACAGGATCGTGCAGATCGCCATCGCCGTCTTGATCTCGTCGACGCGGGCGTAGACGAGCTCGCCGTCCTCGATGCTGGGGACGGGGTTGCGGGGCGCGACGCGCACGCTGCGGTCCCGCGGTTCGACGGTCGGGCTGCCCAGGACGGCCGCGTAGATCCGCCCCCGGTCCTCGTAGGTGCCGGGCCCCGGCAGGAACTCCTCGGCCGCCCCGAGGTACTCCCCGGGCAGCACGAGCTTCGGCAGTTCGGTCTCGGTCATCGATCTCCGTGCGTCTCGATCGCCCAGCGGTCGACCGGGATCGGGACCCGATTCCGGGTGTGGTGCGGGAAGGTCCGCTCCAGTTCCCAGGCGACCGGTCGCGTCTCGATGATGTGGGCGCCGCGCGCGACCGCGCGACGCGCTATAAAGGTTCGGGAGTCGGCGAGCGCGAACCCGTGCGCGGAGCGCCGGGCCAGCGCGAACGCGGCGTCCCAGAACGGGCGGTCCGCGTGCCGACGCTGCGCGCCGAACGGCGGGTTGAGCAGGACCACGTCCGCGGGCGCGCGGTAGTCCGCCACGTCCGCGACGACGAGGTCGACGGCCACCCCCGCGGTCCGCGCGGCGCTGCGCGCGAGCTCCGCGGCGGCGGGGTCGATCTCCACGCCGACGACCGGGCCCGCCCCGAGCAGGGCCGCCCCGATCGCCAGCCGACCGGTCCCCGCGCCCAGGTCGAGGACCGACCGACCGGCGAGCGGGTCGAACCGATCGGCGGCCAGCAGCAGCTCCACGGCCGGTCCCGGGGGCGTGAGCACCTGCTCCCATCGGGGGTCCGGCCGGGGGAACGGCGGCACCCGCGAAAGGGCCCGGGCGAGCTGCGACGCGCGCACGATCGCCCGAGGCCCCCGGGCCGCTTGACCCTCGCGCCGCCTCGAGCGGGCATGCGGGGAGCCGGATTTGAACCGGCGAACGCCTGACGCGACGGGATCTCTTCGCCCCCGATCGGGGCGTTTAAGTCCCGCGCCGTTACCGGGCTTGGCTATCCCCGCACCGCGCTACTGCGCCGGGGGAGCCGCCGCGACGTCCTTCGCGCCGCGCGCCGGGGCCTTCTTCAGGGAGACCCGCTTCGGGAAGTACTTGAGCAGCACGACGTCGTTGACGGCGGACACCCACCGGTACGGCACGTTGGTGGGCCGGGAATCCTCCACTAACATGGGGCTGGTCTCGTCGACGTAGATCCCATCGATCTTCGCGGCCTCGACGTCGACGATGACGTTGTCGACCTCGCCGAGGAGTCGTCCATCGGGCGTGTAGATCTGGCGGCCCAGGAGTTCGGTCATCTCGACCAGCATGGTGGCGTACCCGACTGTCGGCGACGCAGCCCGGCCTTCTTATGCCTTTGGGCGGAGAAGCACTCTCGGTCGGCCGGATCACGCCTCGCCGTCGCCCTCCGCGGCCTCGCGACGGACCTGCCCCCGGTACATCTCGAGGAGTTCCTTCGAGGTGGTCGCATCGGTGGCCGACTTGTCCTCCCGGATCCGTCCGGTGAACCGCGGGAACCTCAGGGCGAAGCCGACCCCAGGGCGGATCGCCCCGGCGGCCGCTCGGTGGATCGGGCTCAGCGTCAGCTCGGCCCCGCGGACCTCGATCACGACCCCGGGCCGGAACCACTGGTCCGGGGTCAGCCCGGTCTCCACGGAGGGGGGCGCCGCCTCGACCTCGAACGGCTTCATGCGCCGCGGCATCTCCTTCAGCTGCGCGTCGTCGAACCCGCTCCCGACCTTGCAGAACGACTCGAACTTGTCCCGCTTCGCGTCGTAGACGGCGAGCAGGAACGCGCCGAACCGCCCCGCCCGACGCCCGCGTCCGGCGAACCCCCCGACCACGACTCCGTCGATCGAGTCGGTGAGCCCGGTCGTATAGTCCCGCTTGTACTTGATCCACCAGTAGCCCCGGGCGCCCGCCCGGTAGCGGCTTCCGGGCCCGAGCGACTTCGCCATGACGCCCTCGGCTCCCCCGCTCACGGCCTCCTCCAGGAACGCGGTCGCCTCGTCGACCGACCGCACGATCCGCTGCTGCGCGAGCCGCACGCGGTCGGTGGGTCGGAGGAGCTGCTCGAGCCGCCGCCGGCGCGCCGGGAAGTCCTCGGCCGAGACGTCCTCCGGGCCGGCGAGCAGCACGTCGAAGAGGAACAGCGCGACCGGGATCTCCGCCTGGACCTTGTCCAGGTCGTGCTTGCGCCCCCGGCGCCGCGACACCTCCTGGAACGGCTGGATCTCGTCGGTGTCGAGATCGATCGGCACGCACTCGCCCTCGACGATCGCCGGCTTCACGGCCAGCGCCTTCGGCAGCTCGGCGATCAGCTCGGGGAACTGCGCGCTCATGTTCTCGAGCCGGCGCGAGAACAGCTCGGGCGGCCCGTGCGCCGGGACGTGCGCCTGGATGCGGAGCCCGTCGTACTTGTACTCGAGCGCGGCCTCGCCGCCCATGCGTTTCAGCACGGCGTCGAGCGAGGGCTCGCGCTCGGCGAGCATGGGGCGGATCGGCCGACCGACCTCGAGCCCGATGCGGCCGACCCCGTCGAGGCCGTGCTCGACCAGCGCCCGCGCCACGAGGCCCAGGTCGCTCGATACGTTGAACGCCGCCTCGATCTTCGCGCGCGCGTCCTTCGATCCGTCGGCGAACGCGAGGGTGAGCGCGTCGAGGATCGTCATCTCGCGGACGCCCACGCGCAGGGTCCCGAGGACGAACCGGATCAGGAACTTCGCCTCCTGGGGACCGGCTCGTTCCAGCAGCCCGGTCAGCACCCGGATCTTCTCCGCCTGAGAGGCCTCGCCCTTGGCGGCGGCGATCGCGCGGAGGCCCTCGTAGACATCGCGCACCGAGAGCGCGGCGCTCGCGGCGGGCGGTGCGTGCGGCGCGAAGAGCTCCTCGGCGGTGGTCCCGAGGTCGCCGGCCCGCTTCGCGTGGGAGGCGACGGTCGCCTCCGCGACCCCGGACGCTTGTGCCAGCGCGCGGACGGCGAGGGAACCGGCGACGCCGAGCTCCACGCCCTCGTACTCGGGAAGGAGCTGACCCTGCGAGAGGTAGAGGACGTGGGCGAGCTCCTCCCCCCGGAGCGGGCGGACCAGGTCCGCCAGGATCTGGCGCATCTCGAGGCGTTTCGAGGTCGCCTCGAGGCGCCCGTAGGCGCCGGCGAGCTCAGCGAACCGCATGGGCCGCTCCTTCCTCGATCGCGGCGCGGAGCCGGCGGAGGTTCTCGGCGACGGGCTGGCCATCGAAGACGGCGTTCCCGCACACGAAGAACGTCGCCCCCGCGCGCGCGGCCTCGGCGGCCGTCGCGACGTTGACCCCGCCGTCGATCGAGACATCGCCGCCGTGGCCGACCTCGTCGAGACGCGCCCGAGCGGCCTCGACCTTCGGGAGCACGTCCGGGATGAACCGCTGGCCGGAGAAGCCCGGATGGACGCTCATCACCAGCAGCTGGTCGACGTCCGGGGCTAGGCCAGCGACCGAGGAGAACGGCGTGTCCGGACGGAGGGCCGCCCCCACGCGCAGTCCCATCGCGTGGACCGCGCGGACGACCTCAGCCGGATCGTCGTCGGACTCGACGTGGAACACGAGCGTGTCGCCCCCGGCCCGGCGGAACGCATCGAGGAATTTGAGCGGGTTCGCGATCATCAGGTGGATGTCGAGCGGCAGGCGGGTCCGTGCTCGCACGGCCGCGACCAGCGCGGGACCGAACGAGATGTTCGGAACGAAATGGCCGTCCATCACGTCGAGATGGAAGGCGTCCGCCCCGCCCGCCTCCGCGGTCCGGACGGCCTCCCCCAAGGCACCGAAATCGGCGCTGAGGAGCGAAGGGGCCAGGCGGAGCCGGCGCTCTCCGCCCGGCACGGCGCGCACAACTTCTAAGAGTATATATACCGGCTCAGGGCTCGGCCGTAAGACCCCGTCGCGGGGGTCGTGAGGGACACAATGTCCATGAGCGCACAGCAGAACGAGAATCCTAAGAACTGGTCGGGCCGAAGGGGCGCGTCGATGGTCCTCGCGCCGGTGATCCTGATCGTGGTGATCATCGTGGTCGGGGCCGGCGGCTATGCCGCGCTGAGCTCCGTCAGCAGCTCCTCGCCCACGACCGTCACGTCCTGCGCTCCGGCGACGAGCGCGGCGTGTAAGGCGGCCGCCGGGGGAAACGACGTGAGTACGTTCGTGGCGTATTCTCCCGCGTTCGGTACTTCTGTCCTTACCCTGACCCAGGGCCAAAGTCTTCCTGTCACCGTCAGCGTTCCTGAAGCCGCGTCCGACTACCAGGTGAACTGGGGCGACGGCACCAACACCACCCAGCTCGCTCCGACGTTCAGCCACACCTACGCGGGCCTCGGAACCTACGTCGTCTCCGCCCAGGCGGAGGTCAAGGGCGTGTGGCACACGGGCACGGCCGCGCTCTACCCCGTCGTCATCGGCCCGTCGCTCGGCACGCAGAGCTCGGGCTACTACCCGACCGTCACGGCGACCCTGACCAACGGCTCCACCGCCGCCACCCAGTACGGCTGGCTCTCCGGCGGCAAGGGGACGATCTCCGTGTCCGCCACCTACACGACCGCGCCGGCGAACCCGGCCTACGTTCCGCAGACGACGTCCTTCACCGCCACCGGCGGGACGCAGACGTCGGCCTCGCCGACGTCCTCGGGCGGGTCGGCCACCTACAGCTTCGCCTCCGCAGGCGCCTACACCATCACGATGGTGGGTCCGATCCTGGACACCGCCACCTCGCAGACGATCTACCAGAACTACACCTGGTCGGTCTACGTGAGCCCCAGCGGACTCGCGCCGGGCTGCGGCCAGTGCCGAACCAGCTCGAGCCACTCCGCGACTTCGCCCCACTCGGGGACGATCACCGCGTACGAGGTCGCTCCGGCGGGCGCGACGACGATCGACCCCGCGATCTCCTACGACACGGTCAGCGCCGAGATCGTCTACAACGTCTACCAGACGCTGGTCACCTACAACGGGACGAGCACCGCTACGTTCATCCCGCAGCTGGCGACCTGCGTTCCGGGCACGGCGCAGTGCGCGTCGCTCTACGGCGGCAACGACCTTCTGACGGCGAACTCGCAGGGCCAGGACGTCTACTGGACGTTCGTCCTCGACTCCAACGCCCGGTTCTATGACCCGACGACCAAGGTGTCGTGGCCGGTCTACCCGTCGGACGTCGTGTTCAGCTTCGCCCGGACGATGTCCTACGCGGACCTTCCGGCCATCGAGGCGACCGCCGGCTGGATCGATTCGGAAGCGTTGCTACCCGCGGGGAACCTGACCTGGGACAGCTCGGCGCTCACCGGGTACGGGATCCACCAGCCGTTCAACAACACCCCGTACAATATCTTCAACTCGATGCTGGTCAACGACAGTAGCTACTGTCCGGCGATCGCGATGAGTCAGGACAACGGCTGCGTGACGTTCGTGGCGAACGCGCCGGGCGCGCAGAACGGCCTGACGCTGCCTCCGCGCGCGTGGTCGAACTTCCTGCAGTTCATCGCGGACCCGCTCGGCAGCGGGATCGTTCCCGCGGGCTGGTTCACGCAGCAGGGGACGGGCGCGATGCTGCCCGGGTGGACGCTCCCCTCGACCTGCCCGAGCAGCGGGGACTGCCCGACGACCCTGCCCGGGGGTTACACCAGCACGACCGAGTCGATCAACGGTGTGACCTTCCTGAACTACATCAACAACACGCTCGGGATGACCGGGTGGGATGCGATGCAGGAGCTCGAGTTTAACAACCCGGCGATCAACAAGGAGGTCCGCTACAACGCGGTCGGCTCGGGCCCGTACTACCTGGTCGGCGCCTGGAACGCGGCGGTCGGCTACACGCTCGCGGCGAACCCGGCCTACCAGCAACCCACCGGTTGCGTGGGCCAGCAGTGGTGCGAGCCGGCGCCCGGGACCTACGCGCCGAACGTGAAGGTCTACTGGGACGACTCGGATACCGAAGGGATCCAGCAATACATCGCGCAGCAGACGGACTTCGCGACGATATTGCCGCCCGAGACGCCGACGATGTTGTCGCTGATCTCGGAGGGGAAGATCGGCGCGGTCACTGCACCGACGCTGAACATCTTCTTCTACAGCTACGCGATCACCTTCGACGTCCAGGCAGCCCAGGCGATCGATCCGTTCACCCTGAACGTCCCGGGCACCTTCTTCGCCTCGGACTCGGTGCGGAACTTCATCAACTACGCCTTCCCGTACACGACCGTGGAGAACACCATCAACACGGTCGACGGCATCGAGTACGGGTCCAACTACGGTGGAGCGATCCCGAGCGGGATGGGCAACTACTATCCCGAGAACATCACGTGGCCCTCGACCGATCCGGGCAATACGCCGACCGTGCCCGGGACGGCCGCGTGGTGGTGGGCCCAGCTGTACTCGAACACGTCGAGCCCGCTCTACGACTCGTGGGTGGCGCAGCACTGCACCACCTCCAACCCGTGCGAGTTCCCCATCATCGGGGAGCTCGGCGACCCGAGCGGGGACGCGGCGATCCAGCTGTGGATCCACGAGATCGAGGCGCTGTCGGGTGGAGCTCTGCAGCCGAACACGTTCGATCTGAGCTTCAGCCAGCTCGTGACCGACACGCTCTCGAGCCCGCCGTCCACGCTGGCCCTGCCGCTCTACACGCTCGGCTGGGCGCCCGACTTCCCGGACCCGACGGACTACATGCCGACCCTCTGGACCAACGGGTCGTACGGCTCGCCGGACGCGACGTTCTACACGTTCAGCCAGGCGGCCTACAACTCGGGCACCATCGGTGGGCAGTCGTGCGAGAGCTACCTCGACAACCTGCCGTTCTGGGCGAACACCCCCTACATCCCGCAGGACTGCCAGGGCGTGGCGTTCATGACGATGGACTACTGGATGGGGATCGCGGGGACGACGCCCGCGGGAGCGACCCGAACGCTGCTTTACAACATGATCGAGCACATCGGGAACGCGCTGTCCCTCCAGCAGTACACCCTCCAGCAGGACGGGGTCGGCACCTACGCGCCGTGGATCAACCCGGCGACCTTGGACCTCAACCCGATGTGGGCAGGCGACAACCTGTTCTACTTCGTGCAGGGGAACGGAGTGGTCTGAGCGGGGCCGCGTAAGATCGAACGCGACAGGACGCACGCAACCCTTTCCCCGCCGCCGAGGACCCGGCCTGGGTCCTCGGCGAGCTTGTTCTTCTCAGGTCCGTCCCTTCGGTGGGGCCGGCGCCCCTCCCCGTCGGGCCTCGCTCCGTCCGACCGCTGGGCGGGGGCCCCAGATGTCCTGCAGGAACTCTCGCGGGTCCGGGCCATGGTCCGTGGCCCCCGAGACCGGGGCGGGGACCCGGTCCTCCTCGGCTTCGGGCGTCCACCGCCCGACCGCCACGGGTCGGATCCACCACATCCGGCGCGCACCCTTCGCGCTCTGGGACCGGCCTTCGGGCCGGTGCCAGAGGTACTGCCAGGTGAAGATCTCCGCGTAGACCGCGACCACGAGGAGCAGCAGGGTGAGCGGACCGTACGTGAGCGCGCTCACGAGGATCCAGACGTCCACGACGAGGAAGGCGAGGCCCAGCCACCACTTCGCGGCGCTGAAGAAGAACCACTGTCGCCACGTGGGTCCCGGGTCCTGCCGGGCCAGCTCCATCTCCTCGCGGACCTCGGGGGGCAGGTCGGACTGGCTCGGCAGCCCGAACCAGCGACGCTTCCCTCCCGAGCTCGTGCTGGGCCCCCCCTCGGGGAATCCGTCCGTCGCCATGGCCCTCCTCGAGAGCCTCCGGGCGCCTAGCTCGCGGCGCCGGAGGGGGCGGCGTCCGACGGGAGCGGCGCCGAGGCGGCCGCCGAGGCCTCCGGAGCGACCTCCGCGGGGGGCGTGTACAGATGGCAGGAAACCCAGTGCCGGGGCCGGATCTCCGCGAGCCTCGGCTCGACCTTCGAGCAGACCGGCATCACGGCGGGGCAGCGGGTGTGGAAGCGGCACCCGGACGGCGGGGCCGCGGGGCTCGGCACGTCGCCCTGGAGCACGATGCGCTGGCGCTTCAGGGTCGGGTCGGGGATCGGGATGGCCGAGAGGAGCGCCTGCGTGTAGGGGTGGAGCGTCCGGGTGAACAGCTCGTCGGTCATCGCCTCCTCGACGATCTGGCCGAGGTACATCACGACCACCCGTTGGCTCATCGCCCGGACGACCGACAGGTGGTGCGAGATGAACAGGTAGGAGATCTGCTGCTCGTCCTGGAGGGTGCGCAGGATGTTCAGGATCTGGGCCTGCACCGAGACATCGAGGGCGCTGGTCGGCTCGTCGAGCACGATGAACTCCGGACGCCGCGCGAGCGCGCGCGCGATCCCGATCCGCTGGCGCTGCCCGCCCGAGAACTCGTGCGGGAACCGCCAGAGGTGCTCCGGGTTGAGCCCGACCTCCCGGAGGAGCTCGGCTGCGCGTTCGTAGCGCTGGGCGCGCGTGCCCACGTGCTGGATCGCCAGCGGCTCGGTCACGATGTCCCGGACCAGCATCCGGGGCGAGAGCGAGCTGTACGGATCCTGGAACACGATCTGGAGGCGCCCGCGGAGCTCCCGCATCTGGTGTCCGGACTTCCGGTACAGCGAGTACTGTTCCGCGATCTCGTCGAGCTGCGCCAGGCTCTCGGCGGCGGCGGCGGCCTTCCCGTTGTTGGGCTCCTCGGCGCCGGTCGGCGCGATCGCGCGGTACAGTCCGTCGAGCCGGTCGAAGACCTCGGGCGGAGGCCGGTAGTAGGTGTGGCCGGAGGTCGGCTCGATCAGCCGCAGGACGAGGCGGCCCATGGTGGTCTTGCCGCAGCCCGACTCTCCCACGAGCCCCACGGTCTCGCCCTGGCGGACCGTGAGGTTGACGCCATCGACCGCGTGCACGTCACCGATGTGCGAGGAGAAGACCCCCCCGCGGATGGGGAAGAGCTTGCGGATGTTCCGGGCCGCCAGCACGACGGGCCGACCGTCCATGGCTGGATCGGGCAGGGCCATGGCTCTCCTAGTTCACGGCGACGGGACCCTTGTATAAATAGCAGGCGACGGTGTGACCCTCTCCCTCGACCGTCGTCGGCGGCCGGGTCTCCTTGCAGATCGGCATCGCGTACGGACAGCGAGGGTGGAAGCGGCACCCGGTCGGCGGGGTGATCAGGTTCGGCACCGCCCCGGGGATCGACGCGAGCCGCTTCGAGGGCTCGTCCACCCGCGGGATCGAGGAGAGGAGGCCCTGCGAGTACGGGTGCAGCGGCCGCCGGAAGAGCTCCTGGACGGGCGCCGTCTCGACGATCACGCCGGCGTACATGACGCACACCCGGTCCGCGACCTCCGCGATCACCGCGAGGTCGTGGGTGATCAGGAGGATCGCCGTCCCGACCCGGTGCTTGAGCTGGCGCATCATCTCCAGGATCTGCGCCTGGATCGTGACGTCGAGGGCCGTGGTCGGCTCGTCCGCGATGAGCACGTCCGGGTCCGCCGAGAGCGCCATCGCGATCATCACGCGCTGGATCATGCCGCCCGACAGCTCGTGGGGGTAGCCGCGCGCGACCCGCGCCGGGTTCGCGATCGCGACGCCCTCGAGCAGCTGCACCGTCTCCCAGAACGCCTCGTTGGTGAGGGGTTTCTTGACGTGGCTCCGGATGCCCCAGAGGCCGAAGTAGAACGTCCTCCACCGCAGCGCCCGGATCTTCCGGCCGATGGAGCGCCGCTCGCGGCCCCGCGGCGACCGGGCCCGCATCTCGTCGAGGTAGACCTGGTTGAGCTTCGTGACCAGCTCCATTCGCTTCTTCTCGCGGCGGAGGTAGCTGCGCTGGAGCGGCGAGAGCTTGAGGCGCGCGAACCGCTTGCGGACCTCGGCGCCGGACTCCGACAGCGTGGCGCCGGCATCCCGGGCGGTGTAGTAGCACTCGGTCCCGATCGTCCGGATGCCGGCGAGCCGGCCGATGTCGGCCGCCGCGGCCAGCGCCCCCGGCCGGTCCGACGTCCGGGCCGCGACGACGAGCCGATCGATCGCCGCGTCCAGGGTCGTCGCGGACTCTTCCGGGGGAGACCCCTCGAGGGGCGGAGCGTTCCCTGCGCCCCGGGAGGCGACGCGGGCGGCGACCTTGCCCTCGTCGGCGTCGAGCAGGTGCTGCACGACCTCCTGACCCCGGTGGAGCAGGAGCGCCTCCGAGACCTGGTCGGAGATCGAGAAGATCGGGTTCATCGCCTGGGACGGCTCCTGGAAGATCATCGAGATGCCGCCCCCGCGGATCGCGGACATGCGCTCGGTCGCCGCGCGGATGCGGCGGAACGAGCGCTTGATCTTGACCCGCCCGGTGTCGCCGATCGGCTTGAACTTCGCCTCGCGTTCCAGGTCCCAGAGCACGTCCGCCCCCCGGAACAGGACGCTCCCGGACATGATGCGGCCAGGAGGGTCCGGGATGAGGCGCGTGATCGAGAACGACGTGACGCTCTTCCCGCAGCCCGTCTCCCCGACGAGGCCCAGCGTCTCTCCCTTCCGCAGCTTGAACGTGACGCCGTCGAGCGCCTTCACGACGCCGTCGTAGGTGTAGAAGTAGGTCCGGAGCTCGCGGACGTTGAGCACGATCGGATCGGCGTCCGGTCGGCTCGGGTCCGCGACCGTTTCGAGCGCCGAGGCATCGAGGGCTGGGCTGTCGTCCGCCGGGGCCGACGACGAAGAGGTCCGGGGGGCCGCCGCTGCCACGAGGCCTACCTCCGCAGCCGGGGGTCCAGGGCGTCCCGGAGCCCGTCGGCGAGGAAGTTCACGCTGATCGCGAACAGGAACAGGGCGAGCCCGGGGAACAGGAGCTGCCACCACGGGATGACGCAGGCGGCGATCTGACAGGAATTCCAGAACGCGCTCAGGTCGAACACGGAGAGCGCGGCGATCGTGCCCCACTCGGGCAGGTAGGTCGACGGGAAGATCCGGATACCGAGGAAGACGATCGTGCCGATGATGATCGGGATCGTGCCGACGTCGAGCGACATCTGGATGAACACGGGGTAGACGCTGTTCGGGACGATGTGACGGAGGATGATCCGTCCCCGGCTCGCGCCGCTCGCGCGCGCCGCCTCGACGTACTTCTGCTCCCGCACGACGAGGACCTGACCTCGCACGAGCCTCGCATAGAAAGGCCACCAAGTCACGAGGAAGCCGCCGATCAGGAGGTAGATATGCGCGGCGAAATCGGTCCCGCTCGTCGGTAACAGCGTGATCAGCACGGTCACGACGACGATCACGAAGAGGAGCTGGGGGATGGAGAGGAAGATGTCGACCAGCCGCATCAGGCCCTCGTCGACGACGCCGCCCATGTAGCCCGAGACGGCCCCCAGGAACAGCCCGATGGTCGCGCCGGCGCCCACGATCGTGAGCGAGATCAGCATCGACCAATCGGAGCCTCGTAACAGCCCGTCATAGGTGTTGTAGAAGTACTGGATCGGGGGATCGACCGACAGCGAACCGAGCGGTAACGGCCCGGGCTGCGTGAGGCTCGCCCAGGTCGGCGCGATGACCGACGGGAAGTCCGCCGGGGTCTGGTAGCAGCCGGGACCCGGCGCCACCGTGCCCTGGGGGTAGGTGCAGACGGAGGGCGAGACCAGGCACGTGGCCCCGTTCGTCGCGCAGTACTCCGTCATGTACTGGTACGACAGCGGGGTCGAGAGCGCATAGATCGCGACCGCCGCGATCAGGAGCAGGATGATCAGTCCCGCCATCGCGAGGCCGTTCCGCCGCAGGAAGTACCAGGTCCTCTTGCTCTGCGCGATCCGGGGGGCCATCCGCTGGCGGAACGACGGACCCCGTGTGGAGGTCTCGTAGACGTCCGGTGCGGCGGGCTCGGGCGTGCTCATCGTTCTCCGCTCCGCCTCCGTCCGGCTACCCCAGCCGCACCCGCGGGTCGAGATACGCGTAGAGCACGTCGACGATCAGGTTCGCCCCGACCACGAGGAAGGTGAACAGGAGCGTGGTCCCGAAGATCAGGCCGATGTCGATGGGGGTGATGACCGAGTACGCGAGGAGCTGCCCGACGCCGCGGAGGTTGAACAGGTACTCCACGACCGGGAACCCGCCGACGAACGACGCGAACGTCAGACCCAGCACCGTGATCGTGACGTTCAGGGAGTTGCGCCCGGCGTGGCGCCGCACCACGGTCCGCTCCGGGACGCCCTTCGCCCGCGCGGTCCGGACGAAGTCGAGGTTCATGACCTCGAGCATGCTGTTCCGGACGAACCGCAGCAGGAGCGCGATCGTCCCGTAGGCGATGATGAGCGCCGGCAGGATCATGCGGAGGATCGTGTCCCCGGCGAGCGACCACTGGCCGTGGATCAGCGCGTCGATCGTCGGGAAGCCCGTCGGGTGGCTGATGTAGCCGGCGGTGAGCCAACTCGGATACCCGAGATTGGTCGGATCGGGCGAGGCGTAACAGTAGGCCGGTGGCCAGGACCCCGTGAAGTCCTGGAATGTGGTGCCGGTGCTACAGAAGTAGGAGTGGTAGCCGTTCAGGGACCCTAAGCCGATCAGCACCGCGGCGAGCACTAAGCTCCCGAGGAGGAACGTCGGCAGCGCGAACCCGGAGAACGACATCACGCGGGAGGCCTGGTCGACCGGCCGGTTCCGGTAGACGGCCGACAGGTTGCCGAGCGGGATGCCGACGGCCATGATGATCGCGAGCGATAAGGCCGCGAGCTCCAGGGTATAGGGAAGGAACCAGCCCAGGACCTCGGTGACCGGCAGTCCTTTCGCTTCGGGATAGACGGTCTCCACCACGTCGCTCGCGTTCCCGACGTGACCCCAATTGAACGTGAGACTATTGTACATCCAGACGCCCCATTGCACCCAGACGCCTTGGTTCAATCCGAGCTTGTTCAGCGCATAATGGTAGTACGGGTTGGAACAGTTCTGCGTCGCGTTGGCCGGACAGACCCCTTGGCCCGGCGCGAGCGTCGGGGCGTAGGACTGGCCCTTCGGGGGAACTCCCAGGTACGCCGTGAACCGCTCGTCGAGCGGGAGCGCGCTGACCAGCACGAAGGTGATGGTCATCACGCCGAGGATGATCGGGACGATGAGGAGGAGGCGGCGAACCACATAGGTCCACATCCGCATCGCCGCCGCCCCCCTCGGCGGTCTCCCGGCCGCCGAGCCATGCCGAGACATGAGCCGCTATATATAGGGGGCCCGAGCGGCGAGGACCCGGTGGACTACTTACCGAGTGCCGCGCGAAAATCGCGCCGGTTCAACCGAGCCGGACGCGCGGATCGAGGTAGGCGTACATGATGTCGACGACGAGGTTCGCGAGGACGATGATGATCGTGAACAGGATCGTCGAGCCGAACGTGAGGCCGTAGTCGATCGGCTGCGCCACCGAGACCGCGAGGATGTAGCCGACGCCGTGCAGGCCGAAGATCGACTCGATCACCGGAAACCCCGCCCAGAATCCCGCGATCGTCAGCCCGAGCACCGTCAGGGTGACGTTCCAGGAGTTCCGGCCGGCGTGCCGTTTGAGCACGACCTGCTCGGGCAGGCCGTTCGCGCGCGCCGTCCGGACGAAGTCGAGGTTCATCACCTCGAGCATGCTGTTCCGCACGAAGCGCAGCAGGAAGCCGATCGAGTCGTACACGACGATGATCGCCGGCAGCAGCATTCGGAAGATCGTGTCGAGCGCGAGGACGTAGTCGCCGTGGATCGCGGCGTCGATCGTGGGGAATCCGGTGGGCGTGCTCAGGTAGCCGCCGATCAGCCACGCCGGATATCCGGAATTGGTCGCCACGGCATCCGGGAAGCACCCGGGGGGTGGCCACGAGCCGTAGACATCGAAGAGGGTCCCGTACCCCGGACAGCCGTACGACTGCCAATGGTTCGCCGCCCCGAAGAGCAGCAGCACGGCGAGGAGCAGGATCGTCCCTAAGAGGA
The DNA here is from genome assembly GCA_030044105.1 of Thermoplasmata archaeon. Classification (GTDB taxonomy): domain Archaea; phylum Thermoplasmatota; class Thermoplasmata; order Lutacidiplasmatales; family UBA184; genus Lutacidiplasma. Next base: position 3,251 of record JASHWL010000104.1, on the reverse strand, counting down.
AGTCCGGGAACGCGAGGCCGGAGAACGACAGCACCCGGATCCCCTGGTCCGCGGGCCGGTTGCGCATCTGCGCGGCGTACATCCCGAGGGGAATGGAGGCGAAGAGGACGAGCAGGGCGACCACGCCGAGCTCGAGCGAGTACGGCAGGAACCAGCCGAGGACGGTGAGGACCGGCTTGCCGTCCGCCGGAGGAAACGCCGCGGCCGCTTCGCTGTGGTTCGCGACGTAGCCCCATTTGAGCGTGAAGCTGTCGTACATCCAGATCCCCCACTGGAGGTAGACCGGGCCGCCGAGCCCGAGCCGATTGATCGCGTACTGGTAGAACGGGTTCGGACAGTTCGACGTGGCGTTCGCCGGGCACACCCCCTCGCCCGGCGTCAGGTAGGGGCTGTACCCCCCGGGGGTCCCCTTCGGCGGAGGCCCGAGGTACGAGGCGAGCCGGTCCTGGATGGGCACCGCGCTGACCAGCGCGAAGGTGACGGTCATCACGCCGATGATGATGACCACCATCAGCAGCAATCGCCGGACGATGTACGCCCACATCTTCATCGCCCGCTCCCTCCCGACCGGATGCCCGTCAACTGCGTCCGGTCGAGCCCTTCCCGTCTATAAATACGCCCGAATCGCGCACGATCCGGTGACGGGACCGGAGCCCCGCCCGGTCACAGGAGCGGCAGGCTTCCGGTGATCGGATCGAGGTCCGAATTCCGCGCGGGGCCGAGACCGAGGCAGGTCCGGGTCCCGGGCGCCACCTCGGTGAGACCCGCGTCCTCCACCCACGCCGTGAGGATCCCCCGGGCCCGGGCCGCCCGGTCGATCCGCTCGAGCTCCTCGAGCCGCTCGACCGTCAGCGCGATCTTCTTCTGTCCCTGCTGGCGCCACTCGTGGTACACCCGCGGCTCCTGCACGGCGGCCCGCTCCGCGAGCAGGACCGCGGCGTGGGCGACCTGCACGGCGATCTTGCCGGTCGTGAGCCGGATCTCGCCCCGGACCACGACCACCATCTTGACCTCCCCGGCCGCCCGCCGACTACCGACCGTACGCCGCCTCCCGCTCCCGCCCGAGCGCCTCCTGCTCGCCCACCAGCCGGTCGATCTCCGCGCGGATCGCCGCGCGCTGGGCCTCGGGAGCGTCCGAGACCCGCAGGTCGTGGCGGAGCCGCCGCTCCTCCCGGCCCAGCTCCTCGAGGCGTCGCGTCAGCTCCCACGCCCCTTCCTCGCCGGCGTCGGGCTCGGGCACCGGAGGCGTCGGGGCGGCACGCGCGTACGCGCCGCGCAGCCAGCCGGCGAGGAGCCCGACGAGCGCCACCCCCGCCAGGACCGACTCGAGCACCGGGTCCGTCCAGTTCGCCTGGAACCCCCCGGGCGCCGCCGCGAGCAGCAGCTCGCCGGCCAGGACGGTCAGCACGACACTGAGCACGAACGCGAGGGTACCGATCTCGAGCGCGCGGCGGAGCGCGGTCGGGCCGCGGACCCGCCACTCGGGGAACGTCGCCTTCGCGATCGTGTACCCCGGGACGAAGAACAGCAGCGGGACGCCGACCACGACCTCCCACACGGCCGCGGTCATCGGACGGCTCCCCGTCTCATTCCGGCGTGGCCTCGGCCCCGCTGAACTGCCGCTCGAGCTGGCGCCTAAGCCGCCGGTTGGAGGCGAGGCCGTGGGCCGCCTTCCGCGTCGCCTCGTAGTGCTTCAGGAGCGCGCGTACCTCCTGGGTGCGGTTGCCGCTGCCCCGGGCGATCCGGTGGACCCGGTCCGCCTTGATGACCTGCGGGTCGTCGAGCTCGTCGCCGGTCATCGAGTCGAGGATCGTGCGGAAGCGTCGGAGCTTCACCTGGGTCGCGTCCATCTGCTGCTCGTCGATCTTCGCGGCCCCGACGCCCGGGATCATCGACATCAGCTTCGAGAACGGCCCCATCTCGCCGAGCGAGGCGAGCTGGGTGCGCATGTCCCGCAGCGTGAACCGGCCGCTCATCAGGTTCTTCGCGGCCTTCTCGGCCGCCTCCTTGTCGGAGAGCTCCTCGAAGCGCTCCAGCAGGGTCTGGATGTCGCCCATCCCCAGGAGCCGGGAGACGAACCGGGTCGGCTCGAAGTGCTCGAGCTCGTCGAGGTGCTCGCCCGTGCCGATGAAGACGATCGGGGCGCCGCTCACCGCGACGGCCGAGAGCGCGCCGCCGCCCTTCGCGCTGCCGTCCAGCTTCGTGAGGATGACGCCGGTGAGTCCGACCGCCTTGTGGAACGCCTCGGCGCTCCGGCCCGCGGTCTGCCCCATCGCGGCGTCGACGACCAGGAACGTCTCGTCCGGGGTGAGGGCGGTCCGGATCCGCTGGAGCTCGGCGATCAGCTCGGGATCGATGCCGGTCCGGCCGGCCGTGTCGACGATCACCGCGAGGTGCGGCGGGAACCTCGCGAGCGCCTCGCGCACGATCACCTCGGCCCGGCGCTCCGTGCGGTTCGCGTAGAACTCGGCGCCGACCTTCTTCGCCAGCTGCTCCAGCTGGTCGATCGCGGCCGGCCGGTGGACGTCCGCGGCGACGAGGCCGACCCGCACGCCGCGCTTCTGGAAGTAGCGGGCGAGCTTCCCGGCCGTGGTGGTCTTGCCCTGGCCGAAGAGGCCGGCGAGCAGGATCCGCTTCGGCTTCAGCTCGAACGGCCGCTCCTTGCCGAGGATGCCCCGGATCTCCTCGTAGATGATGCGGATGAGGAAGTCGCGCAGGCTGGCGCCGGCGGGCGGCTTCTCCTGCGTGGCCCGCTGCCGGACGCGCTGGGTGAGCTCGAGCGCGAGCTGGACGTTGACGTCGGCCTGCAGGAGGGCCCGTTGGATGTCCCGCACGACCTCCGCCAGGAGCGCGGCATCCACGGTCGACCCGCGGGCGATCTTCTGGAGAACGCCCCGGAGCGACTTCCCCAGTGAGTCGAGGACCATCGTCCGCCCCGCCGGCTCGGCCGGCGGCGGTCTAGGGAGGGGGAAGCCACCTATAGTTTTCTCTCGCCGGCGGCCGCGTTCGGGGGCCGAGGGCCCGGCGGCGCCGGAAGCGCTTTATCGGCTCCGCGGGCTAGTTTCGCCGCCGATGCCGCCGGAAGCCGTCTCCCCGACCCCCAAGGTCGTGCCGCCCAAGCTCAACCCGGTCCGGGTGCCCGTGCCGGAAGAGCCGCCCGAGGTCCGGACGGCCGACTTCCGGGAGGTCCTCCACGCGTACTCCCGGGAGGATGCGGTGCTCGAGGCGAAGCGCTGCATCCAGTGCCGCCG